>JALSQM010000141.1 GCA_026985385.1 Acidilobaceae archaeon
GACGCCGAGCCTCTCGGGGCTGGCCTCACCCGGTTTCAGGATCCCCGTTATTCTCCCCGAGCTGATCACCGCTATCCTATCCGACAGCTCCATGATCTCGTCGAGGTCGCTGCTAACGAGGAGCACGCCGGCCCCCTCATCGGCTAGCCCCGCTATGAGGCCCCGCACGTACCTGGTAGTGGCGACGTCCAGGCCCCTCGTCGGGTTAACCGCTATGAGCAGCCTCGGCCTCATGTGGAGCTGGCTGGCGGCGAGGAGCTTCTGCTGGTTCCCCCCGCTTAGGCTCGAGATGGGGGCCCAGGGGCTCTCGGCTACGACCCTATACTCCCTGGCTACCTCTTCGTAGAGCCTTGCTAGCCTCCTAAACGAGAGTAGGGCGGGGCCCCCGTGGGCGTAGCGTAGGAAGGCCAGGTTCTCCGCCACGCTGAACCCGGGGACTAGGGTTGCGGATCTATCCCCGGGGATGTAGGCGCCCCCGAGCCTGTAGAAGTCCCGTGGCCGGGGGTTCACGTGGCCCAGAACCACTACTCTACCCGAGAGCCTGGGCACGTAGCCTATTATGGCGCCCACCAGCTCCTCCTGGCCATTGCCCTCGACGCCGGCCACGCCCAGTATCTCGCCGGCCCTCAGGGTGAGCCTCTCAACAGACACCTCCACCCGGCCACGGGCCCTCAGGCCCTCCACTACCAGGACCTCGCCGCCCATCCTCCTGGGCCTCCTAGCCGGTGGCGGGGGGAGCTCGCCCACCATGAGCCTGGCCAGCTCCTCGTCGCTGACCCTACGGGGATCCAGCTCTGAGGCCACGACCCTCCCTCGCCTGAGTATTGTGACTGTGTCCGCGAGCCTCCTCACCTCCGGTAGCTTATGCGTTATGTAGACCACCGCTATCCCCTCCCTCCTGGCGCCTCTCACAGCCCTCTCTAAGCCGGCAACCTCTAGGGGGGTCAGGTTCGTCGTGGGCTCGTCGAGTATGAGCACCCGGGCCCCAGCGGCTATGCTCCTCAGGATCTCGGCCCTCTGCCGCGCCCCTAGGGGGAGGTTCTCGACCCTCTCGTCTAGGGGTACCTTGAAGCCTGTCACCTCCTCGGCCTTCTCGAGCCTCTCCTCGAGCTGCGCCCTCGGTATCCCCGCGGAGTCGAAGTATAGGAGTATATTCTCCCTCACCGTCAGCGTCGGCACAAGCCTGGGGTGCTGGTATATCATTGCTATGCCCCTCCTAATCGCCTCAGCGGTCCTGTTGAAGGAGACCCTCTCACCGTCGAGGATTATCTCCCCCCTCGTGGGCTTTATCTCGCCGTAGAGGATCCTCATGAGCGTCGTCTTACCCGCCCCGTTCTCGCCTAGGAGGGCGTGGATCCTCCCCGGGTAGAGGCGTAGGTCGACGCCATCGAGGGCCCTAACACCGTCGGGGTAGACCTTTACTATGCCCCGCATCTCAACGAGAGGCTCCAAGGAGGGCCCCCGTCGTCGATGCAGGCCTCCCCAATTAAAAAGTGGGGGAGGGGGCTAGCCGCTCTCGAGTGCGGCTGAGAGGTTCCCCGCCTCGAGCTGCTTTATTATGGCCAGGTACTCGTCGTGGTTGGCGGGGGTCTTGAACTTTATCTTACCGCTCACGATGTCGTTCATCAGCTGGTGGACTAGGTTCCACGCCTGCTTGTCTATGAGCTTCTTCCTCTCGCTCATGACTATCCTCACCACGTCGTCGGGGGTCAGGCCCTTGGGCAGCTTACCCTGCTGCGCCGCCAGCTCGGCGAAGTACTTTATCATCGATGCATCGCTGAGGCCTAGGCCCCCATCCTTCAGTCCGAGCACGTATATGCCGCCGCTGAAGTTCCCGTAGACAACACTCTTAATCGCGTCGTAGACGGCGACGTCCACCCTCTTCAGCCCGCTTAGGACTATGTGGTAGGGGTCGTACCACTCCTGGCTGGCGTCCTCGCCTATAGCGTAGACCTTGACTCCATGCTGGGCCTCCTCCTTGACCGCGTCGAACATCCCCACGTGCGTGAGCCCCGCTAGGCCGTAGAGGACGCAGACCCCCTTAGCTATCATCTGCTCGGCCGTCTGCTTGCCGACCTGGGGGTCAGTGAATGTGCCCGTGTAGGTCCACACCAGCTTTACGTTGGCGCCGGTGTGCTCGTCATAGTACTTGACGCCGTAGAGGTAGCCTATGTGGAACCTCCAGAGCGGGGGTATGTCCATGCCGGCGACGGCGCCCACCTTGTTGCAGCCGAGGTTGTGGGCTATGTCAGCGGCTAGCACACCCACGAGGGCCGCGACCTCCTGCTCCCTGAAGACGAAGGCCTCGAGGTTCTTGATGGGCTTCGCGGGGGCCGCATCTATGATCGCGTACTTCTGGTTGGGGAAGTCTGGGGCGACCTTAGTCATGGGGTCTAGCCAGAGGAAGCCTATACCGATTATCAGGTCGTACTTGCCACTCTCACTGGCGCTCCTCAGGAGGCTGGCCATTACATCGGTGCTGGCGGGGGTCTCGTAGCGTATGTCCACGCCGAAGTCCTTCCTAGCCCTCTCAGCCCCAAGTATCGCCATGTCGTTGAAGCTCAGATCACCCTTACCGCCGACATCGAAGAGGACTAGGACCCTAATCTTCCTCCCGGTAGTGGTGGCCCCCTTAGCCGATGTAGTGGGGGAGGTAGTGGATGTGGCTGGAGTCGACGTGGTAGCAGGGGTCTTAGCCCCCCCGCCCCTATGCAGCGCCCAGGCCGCCGCGCCCGCTATTATGGCAACGACGATGATTATGGCCGCCGCGACCTGGGCAGTGGACGCGCCACGCCTGGCGCCCCGCACGGTATCACCCGCCTTGGGGGGTGGGGGGAGCGTTTAAAAAATTGCGAACCAGAGAGTAGGTATTCCAGCTTATCAGCCCAGCAGCTCCCCCTGGTATCGGGTGCGCATATGGGCAGGCTCCGCTTCGGCCCGGCGGGGAAGCCTGTAGGCTTCAAGGGGCCCATGGAGAGGGTTCCCGAGTACCTATCCAAGATGGGCCTCGACGCCCTGGAGTATGAGGCTGTGCGTGGGGTGAGGATAAGCGAGGAGAAGGCTAGGCTCCTCGGCGAGGAGGCTAGGAAGTACGACGTCAAGCTCAGCATGCACGCTCCATACTACATAAACCTCTCGAGCCCCGATCCCAGCGTTGTCGAGAGGAGCCTGGCCAGGCTGAGGGACGCACTAGTGGCCAGCGAGTGGATGGGGGCGTACGCCGTCGTCTTCCACCCCGGCTATATTAAGGGTAACAAGTCGAGGGGGGAGGCCGTGCGCCGCGTCATAGAGGCCCTCAAGAAGCTTGAGGAGGAGCTAGCCGGCGAGCTGAGGGTCGCGGAGCCCGCCCCCGAGACCACCGGGAAGGTCAGCCAGGTCGGCGACCTAGACGAGGTAATAGAGATATGCAGGAACCTCGAGAGGTGCAGGCCGGCTGTCGACTGGGCCCACCTCTACGCCAGGCACGAGGGGGGCTTCGTTAGGAGCGTCGACGAGGTCATAGCCGCCATAGAGAGGATAGAGAAGGAGCTGGGCTCTAGGGCTGTGAGGCCCCTCCACACCCACTTCTCCAAAATAGAGTACGGCCGGGGTGGCGAGAGGGAGCACCACACGCTCCCAGAGGAGGAGTACGGCCCCGACTGGAGGGTAGTATGCAGGGCCTACCTGGAGACGGGGATAGACGGCGTGATAATAAGTGAGAGCCCCATACTCGACAGGGACGCCCTCCTAATGAAGAGGATATGCGAGGAGGAGCGGGGGGCATAGCTTTTAAAGAGGGGAGCGGGCGGGCCGCCTGGGTGCTCGGGCGTGGCGCGTGTAGTGAAGCTGGTGCTCGACACCATTAAGCACCACCCCCTCCATAAGATGTGGCTCAAGCTGGCCCAGGATCTGGCGGGCGAGCTCGGGGTAGAGTTGGAGGTCAAGGAGGAGGACTACGTCTACGCTATAAACCACGGCGACACAGACGAGCTGGGCATGGCGTGGCTCCCCCAGCTATTCGCCGTGCTAGACGATGGCAGCGTAAAGCTGGTTCTCAGCCAGTTCCCCTTCGACCCGAAGACCACCAAGCCCGATCCAGACGCCGCCTTGGAGGAGGCGCGTAGGAGGCTCAAGGAGATAATGGGTGAAGCCTAGGTGCCACACTCTTGCCCGAGAGGATTGTTGAGAAGGCTCAGCTCGGCGCCGCCATCCTAATAGCGATCCTCGAGACACTCCTAGCTGCGCTCCTAGCGGCAGCGGTAGCCGTGGGCGCCTATAAGATAGCCTCGGAGATAGCCCACCTCCTAAAGGCCCAGGGCTTCCAGAAGTCGATATACCTAAGCATACTCGACTCAGCCCTCCTACTCATACTAGCCATCGACGTCACCCGCACGCTCCTAACAGCCGTGGTGAGGGGCGCTATACCACTCAGGATAGTGGTGGAAGTGGCCACCCTAGCAGTGCTGAGGGAGTTCATATCCATAGAGATTAGGCAGCCCACAAACTCTAGGATAGCGGTTCTAACCCTGCTATACGCCGTACTCGTAACCAGCTGGGTCTACCTCTCCAGGATGGAGGCTAGGAGGGCCCTCCAGGGGGGCTCCGGGGCCTCTAAGGGTTGAGGAGCGAGTGCACGGCTTCTATCAAGCGGTTGATGTCGCCGGCGCTGTAGCCCTCCTCGGGCTCCTCGAGCAGGGGTAGATCCACCCTGCCAACCACCCCCGCGAGCTGGACGGCCTCGGGGGCTGAGACCAGCGAGGGCGACGCCGAGCCCCCCTTAAGGCTGACCGCCTTCCTATACCTCGACCCCTCCACGATTGCCGCTACCCCGGGGGCCACGGCTACTACGAGGTCCGCCGAGAGGCTGCCCGGCGTTGGAGCGGCTACGTCGGAGTAGGACTCGACTACGACGACCTCGCTCTCCGATGCGGCTACCTCGAGGCAGGAGTCGGCCGCCACCATAGCCTGGGGGCCGAGGAGCCTGTCAACGTCCTCGTCGCTCACAGGCAGTGGTGGGGGCCGGAGCCTGGAGGCTAGGGCTGAGAGGGGGCCAGCTATCCTAGCGGGGGCCCTCTGGAGGCTCTGCCTGTTGATAGCGTGCACGCTCGCCCTTCCGGGGCCCGCGCAGCTCGTTATCCTGATGAGGGCCGCCGTCCTGTTGGGGTCCGCGGTAGCGGCCTGGTAGGGCTGGGGGCTCCACTCCCACCTCGCCGGGTCGGGGGGAGCGTGGAGGGCTGCAACAGGCTCCAAGGCGTCTAAGGGGGCCTCACCGCCTAGGGCTGCAGAGAGCTTGACGGCGTCCGGCGTCACTACTACGCCGTGCTCCGAGCTCCACCTGAGAGCCTCGGGGTGGAGCCAGGCCTCAGCGCTACCCACGGGCTTCACGGGGACTACGTTGACCCCCTCCCTCCTTAGGGCCTTAACTAGGCTGTATGCTAGAGTCGTCTTGCCCGAGTCTAGGGGTCTGAGCCCCACTATCAGTACCTTCACCGCCACGGCAGGGCCCCCCCACTATGGCCTTCACTACCGTGAACTCGTATACGCCGCCGAGCATCTTAGCCCTATAAACTACCGGTAGGAAGCCGACGTCCCTCTCAACCATCTCCTCCACCGCCTCGTCGAGGCTGGAGGCAGGGTCGAGGTAGTATAGCTGCTGGCTCATGACGTCTATCACCCTGCCCTCGAGGGTTCCGCGGACGGAGGCGTGGTATATGATGTCCCTTGCACTCACAACCCCTATGGGGAGCCCGCCCACGCCGACGACGACGTGCCTCACGGAGTAGGAGCCGCACACCCTGGTTGTTAGCATCTTCTCGGCGGCCTCCCTCAGGCCCGCGGTCAGGGGCACGGAGGGTGGGGCCTCATCCATGCACTGGGCTACAGGCACCCCTAGCCTCTCGCCCTCCAAGGCCCTCACTATGTCCCTGCTACTCACTATGCCGCTGGGGGCCGTGAGGGGGCCTACTATCACGAAGTCTACACTATGATCTATCATGGCCTTAGCGGCGTCCGTTATACTAGCGCTGGGGCTAACCGCCGGTACGGGTCTATCGCCGAGCCTTATCTCCACGTGGGCCAGACCCCCCTCCTCCAGGAGCTGTGACACGACATCCTCGGGCGTGACAACTGCCACGACTCTTCCATCATCCACGAGTGGCACGTGCCTTATGTGGAGCCTAGCCATTACGTTCACCACGTGATCCAGCGTCGCCCCCCTAGGGGCTGTATGGAGTATCGGGGACATGTACTCCCTGACGGCCGAGGTTAAGGGCACCAGAGTCCACCCACAGCACCCCGGGTGGGGCACCGGGCTATAACAGGGGCTCCCCCCAGGGGTTTGGGGTGTACTCTCAATGGAGGTCTACGAGTACCGCTACGCTGCAGAGGCGTACCTCGACCCCTGGAGCGAGCCGCCGCCCGGCACGGAGCCCCCGCCGGATGAGCTGAGGGGGCCTAGGAGGATCCTCGTCCTCGAGGGGGGAGAGTGGAGGGTGGCCGAGGTCAGGGCTGGTAGCTACTATAAGCTAGCCCCTACGAGGCCCGGGGCCCCACCCACCCTCGAGATAGACGGGATCCACATGCATAGGGTGAAGGGGGCTGACCCCCTGAGCGATGCCAGGCTCAAGGCGCGCGCCGCGAGGATCGGCAGGGGCCACAGGGTTCTCGACCTATGCACGGGCCTGGGCTACACGGCCTTGGCGGCCCTCGAGAGGGGTGCTGGGCTGGTTCACAGCGTTGAGGTTGACGAGAACGTCCTCTGGCTGGCCGAGAGGAACCCGTGGAGCAAGCGTCTAGGGGACTCGAGGGTCACCTTGATACTCGGCGACGCCCTCGAGGTAGCGTTGGAGCTACCCTCAGGCTACTACGACAGGGTAATCCACGACCCCCCACGCTTCACGGGGAGAACCAGCCACCTCTACAGCCTCGACCTCTACAGGGAGATACACAGGGTCCTCAAGCCCGGGGGGATCCTCTACCACTACACAGGAGAACCC
>JALSQM010000142.1 GCA_026985385.1 Acidilobaceae archaeon
GCGGGTCAACGTAAAACATCCAGCACTCCCCAAGACTCCAAGCTGGGAGCGGGTAATATCTCGCCCTACTTATCATACTAGCTAGTCGTACCCGACCCTGAAAGCGGGGACCCCTCCAACGAGATAGCACCCGGATGGTATACGAGGTTAGCCCCCTGCAAATGGAAGCCCCGCGGGTGCCGGGCCTTTATTCGGGGCCCCAAGCCGGGATCCCACCGGGCCCGCGGCGTGCCTAGGCTGAGGGTAGGTTTCGTGTCAACGTACCCCCCGATACACTGTGGTGTAGGGGAGTACACGAAGCTGCTGGCTACAGCCCTGGCAAGCAGTAATGAAGTCGATGTATTCATCCTCGCGGAGGAGTCTGTTGGCCGCGGGAGCTTTGATGGCTATAGCGGAGCCGCGGTGATACCCTCCTTCAGGAGGGCGGACGAGCAAAGCTTTGACCGGGTACTCGACGCTCTCGCCGATGTCGGTGGCGTGGATGTGCTGCATATACAGCACGAGTACGGAATCTTCGGCCGGGGCATCGGCATTATAGAGAAGGCGTTAGAGGCGAGGGAGGAGGGCTTGGCTAGGAGGGTTGTATTCACGCTCCACACGGTCTACCACTCCGAGGCTAGTGGGGAGGCAAGGGCATTCCAGAGGAGGGTGGTTGAAGCGTCGGACGCCGTTATAGTTCATAGTAACCTACAGGAGCACGAGTTGCAGATGGAGGTCGGCGGATACCCCTCCAACCTACACAGGATCCCGCATGGGACTAGCCTGAACCCCTACCTAGACACTCCCAGGAGGGCGCTAGCCGGGTCTCTGGGCCTTGAACCTGATAGCCTTAGAGGGCTCGTAGTTAGCGTTATAGGGTTCCTGAGGAGGGATAAGGGTATTGACACCCTCCTCGAAGCACTGGACACCATAGAGTCTGGAAGGCATAGGCTCTCGAGGCCCCTCACTGTAATCGTCGCCGGGGAGCCCCGGGATCCCGCCCTCCTGGAGAGCCTGAGGATCCATGAGGGCGGCACATTAAGGCTTATGGCGAGGTACCTCTCGACGCCGGAGATACTCAAGCTATCAGCCCTCTCAGACGCCATAGTACTGCCCTACCGCGACGCTCCCGGGATCTACTCTGTCAGTGGGATCCTCCACCTAAGCATGGGTAGCCTTAAGCCTGTTATAGGAACCAACACTCCTAGGCTGACGGAGCTCTACACGCTAGCCCCCAGGCTCGTCATACGCGCTGGGGATTCCGAGGCCCTCGCTAGGATGCTCTCCCTACTTTCCGACCCAGACTACTACGAGCTCACCGTAGCGTATGCTGGCCCTCTTTACTCCTACGCTGTGAGGACGAGCTGGTCAAGGATGGCCCGGAGGCACCTCCGCCTCTATAATAAGCTCCTCGCACAGGGTAGGCCCTAGGAGCGCTGCCCCTGAGGGTGCCGAGTATAATGGAGGAGTTAGAGATCCCCAAGAGCCCCGGCTTCGCCGAGGCTAGGAGGATTAGGAGGCTCGAGACCAAGGATATAGCTAGGAGGGTTGGGGCTATATCGCCTGATAGGTTCTTCATAAACGGGTTCCCGGCGCGCCACTCTGTGGCCGTGTTCAACCCCGGCCTCCTATATGATGGCGGGGATGAAGTGCTACTCTACCCGAGGATAATTATCGGCTATTATAAGTACGTCTCAGCAATAGCCGAAGTCGAGGTTCCACTCGAGGATATTGAGAATGGGCAGGTTAATATGAACGTGTACTCGGGGAGCCTTGTTGTCAGCCCCTCTAGCCGCGTAGACTTCTGGGGAGCCGAGGATCCTAGGGTCTACAAGTTGAGGGAGCGGAGGCTCATGACGTACACTGGTAGGACTGTCAACTACTTCGAGGCGGGGGATAGAGATAGAACCCTGCCGGTGACCGCCGTTAAGGTGGGGAGCCGCTGGCTCAAGGCACTAGTGGGGCGGCCCACACCCCAGTTGTCCGACAGACTTGTAAGTGATAAGAACGCCTTCCTAGTCGACGTGGATGGAGTCCTCTTCATGCTTCACAGGGTCCACTTAGCGCCGGACGACTTCAGGCTACTCGCATCCAGGTTGAGGAGCGAGGCTATGGACGCCATCGAGAACCCTCCTAGCGAGGGCCCCGTAGAGGTTCTAGCTGAGAAGGACTGGCACGTCATGCCCCACGCCATATTCGAGGAGAAGATAGGCTGGGGCGCTCCCCCCCTACGCCTCAGTGGGAGGGACTACCTATTCCTGCTACACGGGGTCGCCAGGGAGATGCAGGTCTACAGGGTCTTCGCAGCCATAATAGAGCTACACCCGCGTGAGGGGCCCATAGTCAAGGCTGTGACGCCGCGCTACATAATGGAGCCTAGGGAGCCCTACGAGACCTTTGGGGACAGACCGTACACGGTATTCCCCTGTGGTGCCGAGCGCTTGGATGACGATAGGATATTACTCTCATATGGGGCAGCCGACTACATGGCCGCCCTAGCCATAATACCTGTTGACGAGCTCATGTCCGAGCTTGACAGGGGGAGAATCTACTAGGCACGCGGGGTGCTAGGGCTTTGCTGGGCGTGTTCAGGTATAACGACAAGCTCGGTAGGAGGCTCGTCGTTATACTGAGGGGCTTCCCCTGCAGCTGGGGTAAGTGTACCTTCTGCCCCTTCGCCCTCGAGCAGTCCACCTCCACCTCGAGGGTCATCGAGGATAACCGCAGGATAATAGCGGAGGCTCTGAGGGAGCTGGAGAGGGATCCCGTTGAGAGGGTTGCAGTATTCAACGGTGGAAGCTTCCACGAGCTCCCCTATGATAGCGTCGAGAGGCTGAGGCCCCTCGCTAGGGGGAGGATATTCGAGGTCGAGGAGAGGAGCGAGTTCGTCACAATGAATAGCCTCGAGGCACTCGTGGAGTACTACCGCCCCAGAAGGCTCGTTGTCCGCGTGGGCTTCGAGACCGCCTTCGAGGAGATCAGGGAGGGGCTTCTACGCAAGGGTATGCCGGACTCCGAGATGCATAGGCTCAGCAGGCTGCGCCTCGAGGCCAGGGAGAGGGGGTTACCTGTCGAGATATGGACCTACCTTCTCTTCGGGATGAAGGGGATAAGCGAGGAGAGCGTTGCCGAGAGCCTCAGGGTGTTCAAGAGGCTCTTCGACGGGGTAATAGCTGTCCGCTACAGGAAGTACCTACCAAGCCACCCCGAGCCAGCCCCCGTGAGCCCAGAGCTTGCAAGCCTTCTAGAGAGGGAGGCGGACCTAGTCGACTGGGGTGAGGAGCAGTGGGTCATAGCCGGGAGGAGGGGCTATGCCCCTGGGAGGTCTGGGGTGGAGAGGAGCTAGACTGGGTTAAGGCGCCTGCTAGACTCTACCTCCGAGGGGTGGGCCGGCGCTACATAGCGGAGTGGCCCTTCAACGAGGCGCATGAGCGCGTCATTCACAGCTACAGGCCTCGGAGGAGGTACAAGCTAGGCCTGTTCCTGCCGTGTAGTTACGGGAAACCCTACAGCCAAAGCTATATCCACTACATGATAAGGAGGGTGCTAGCACCCTGGATAAGGGCTGGCCTGCTACACGAGATAATACTCACAAACGCGGGCGTCGTCCCCAGGGAGCTGGAGGAGCACTGGCCCTACACGGCCTACGACTGGAACCCCGCCTATGAGACTCCCCAGGTGAAGGAGTGCTATAGGAGGATCCTAGCATCGAGGATCGAGGACTACCTCAGGGCCCACGGAGGCCACTATGAGGGGTTCGCCGCATACCTACGCTGGAACAGCGACTCATGGGCGGCCCTCCAAGAGGCCGCGGGTGCCCTCGGAGTTAGAGTGGAGAACCTGGCCCCCCGCGAGGTGCCTGGGCGCGAGGTCGAGGAGGTGGGGCTCGGCCTGGGCTATGAGAGGGATGAAGACATAGTACTCATAACCAGAACCGCCCTGGAGAGCCTGCGAGCGGGACTCACTAGAATGCTAGGGGAGCCCTCTTGATGGGCGTGGCGGGGCACGCTGGTATAGAGTGTCCAGTCGAATACTCCACCGCCCGGGAACCCGCCGTGCTCTTCCTCCACGGATACAGCTTCAGGCACACCATCTGGGTAGAGCTGGGGTATACGAGGCTCGTGGAGGAGATGGGCCACTCCTACGCGGCCCCCGACATGCCCTACGGTAGGAGGACCGGGTGCAGCTCCAGGAGCCTAGACGTGGACGTAAACCTCGGCATAGCCAGGGACGCCCTTAGACTTGCTGGTGCTACCAGGCCAGCTATAGTAGTGGCCGCGAGCATGGGGTGCCGGTACGCCGTCTACCTAGCTGCGAGCGGCTATGCCGACAGCCTGGTACTGGCGGCCCCCGCCCTAGGATCCGATGAGGGGGCCTGGAGCCTCCTCAGGGGCCTGCGTATCAGGAGGGCTGTGGTGGTGTGGGGGTCACGTGACAGAGTGGTACCCCGGAGGGAGGCTGAGCTGGTTGCTAAGAGGCTTGGGGCTGAGCTGGTAGTCGCTAGGGGGGCGGGCCACGTGGTCTACAGGGACGACCCCGACCTCTTCTCGCGGGTGCTGAGGGATGTGACATCCACTGCTACCAGCGTATGATCACATACGCGAGTATCGCCGAGGCTACCCCCGCTACTAGGAGTCGGGTCACACTATTCCAGCCTGCGAGTATGACTAGCCACCCCACGGCGGGTATCCTGAGCCACATCTTCCCAATGACGTCCCGGGGGCTAACGCTCCAGGGGTCAACGGCGTTATTAGCGTCCCCCTTGGTTAGATAGCTCCCATCGGGCCTCACATCAACGACCCTATGAGTAACTACTATCCCCTTAACCTTGAATGCTATGACGTCGCCCACCCCTATGTGGGTGGTCTTCCGCAGTATGACCACATCGCCGGGGTTTATGTGGGGCTTCATGCTCCCAGTAACCACGACCAGGGGATGCCAGAACATCACACCCGCCAAGGCTAGAGCCGAGGCCGCCACGGCCAGGCCTAAGGCCGCCCAGAATAGGGGCCTCCTATAGAGGGGCGCCTCCCGGCCATGCCCCGAGTCATCGCTGGCAACCTTCACGCCCGGGGAGACCGTAGCCCTAGGCTTGGGGCTCTCCTGGGTCCCCCTAAGCCTTGCAAGGGGATCCAGGCCGGCTAGGAGCGATGCAGTGGTGTAGGCAGCATAGAGGCCCGCCAGCCCGGCCAGCAGGAGGCCGAGGGCTCCTGAGGATGGCCTGAACGGTATGCCCCCCCAGAGGACCGCGGATGCAAGCATTACTGTGTAGGCAGCGTAGAGGCCGAGGGCCTCATCGGCGCTGAGGGCGACTGCTCCCAGGACGGCCCCGAGTATTATCGCTACAAGCGCGCCTAGAGCGGCCTGAGGCGAGGCCTGAGTATAAGCTACAACCAGCTGCTCCGGGTTCAATGCGAGAATCCCGGCTGTCACAGCGCCTGCAACAGCGTAGCCCCTGAGCCCCCTAGAGGCTCTGACAGCCAACGCAGCAGGCACCATTAAGGCGGCGTACACAGCCGACACTAGCAGGCTACCCACTACACCGCTTATCCCGCTGGGCCTCCACCCGAGAACCCCCGCTACTACAGCGTAGCCCCCCGCGAGGGCAGCCGCTACGGCGAGCGACCTCGCAGCCCTCGAGCCTAGGGAGGCGCCGCTAGCGGCGTGCCTAGACCCTTCTAACCCACGGTGGGGCAGGAGGACCCTGTAAGCCGCGTATGAGATCCCAGCCAGGACGGCCTCAACCCCCACTAGGAGGAGGTAGAAGGCTGTGGGTGAAGCCCCTAGGCGGCCGAGTAGGGCGGGTACAACCGTGTAGCCGAGGGCCAGAATCGACAGGGAGGCTACCAGAACAGCTATGCCGCCCAGGAACCCCTTGGTTCCCCTCTCGGGGATCCCTCGTGCCACCAATCCTATCACCATAATATATGTTAAAAATAAAAAGAAAAGATATAAGGTGTTATGCCTCATGCTAGTTCTTATGCTGCTCCTAAGGGTTTGGCACCGCCTGTGTTGCTATGTAGTGTATGGTGAAGGCCGGGCTGCAGCTAGTCCCCATCAGCTCCTCGTGTCCCTCTATGGCGTCGCTTATGCCTATCCAGACGAATATCACGCTACTCTCTCCCGGCTCTATTATGTTGTCAGAGTCATACTGCATCACGGTAGTTGTATTGTTGGGTAGCTTGAGCACGTGGCCTCCAGCCATTATATCTTCTAGCGAGACCGCGGTCGCAGGCGAGCCGTGGTTCGCGGTCCACCAGGTCACCGGCTTGGTGTAGCTGTCGTTCCACCCACTAGCTACTATCGATACACTGTAGCCGTTGTAGTTGAACTGGCCAGTGTAGTGCGGCAGGTCTAACGAGGGGTTTAGAAGTATGTAGTCTAGCAGGTCATCGTTGTCACAGCTGCCGCTGGGAGCGGCCTCTACCCAGAAGGTCACATGCACAGGTATGGTGCCCTTGTTCTCCACCTTCAATACCAGGGTTCCATATGCCAGTGGGTAGGCATTGTCTAGTGCTACATCAACTGATCCTACTCCGGTACCCTGGCCCTCATCCCTCACTCCGACGGAGAACCTCATCGTGTGATTCGTGTTCCAGCTAGCTAGTGTCGGTAGGACGTCCCATTGGAGCACGCCGGTAGATGCGCTGCCCTGGAGGCTCACCTGGTCCGACCAGTGGGCCAGGCTGAAGCCGGCAGCCGCCAGTACTAGAACTGCTAGAGCCGCTGATGAGGCGGCTAAAAAAACCTTGGATGTGTGCTTCAATTCTCTACACCTCAACTACCCGCTTCTCCCGTTGATCGATATCCCTAGCCCTCGTTACGGGCTGGTGGGTACTGCCTGCTCCCAGGTTAGCGGCATTGCGAAGGTGAAGCTCTGGCCCATCAGGTCTTCGGGTGCGTTGACGCTAGAGCTGCCTATCAGTCCTATACATAGCATG
>JALSQM010000143.1 GCA_026985385.1 Acidilobaceae archaeon
AGTGCGGGCTTCGAGCGATGGATTCACGTACTACTTTAAAGGTAGGGGGGTCGAGGTAGTTAAAACCTATAGGGTGAAGGGCCCCCTGGTAGTAGTTAGTGTAACTGTTAGAGGGGGTTTCCAGTCAATCCTCGACGTTGCACTAGACGAGCTTGATACCATCACCTGGCCCCCCGGCGGGCTGGAGTACTCGAGAGGCATCACGGGGCCGCGGTACGTCTACACGCCTCAAAGGGGGCTGCTCGAGAGACCCCTAGGGCCGGATCCCCTACTCATATGCGGTGACTGCAGAGAGCTAGTGGTATTCGACTCCTCCTACCCCTACACTAGGGCGGTAGGCCTCTACATAAACGCTACTAGTAGCCCCATCGAGGTAATAGACGCGTTTAACAAGAACCCCTCCACGGGTGTCGGCGGCGACAAAGACGGCGATGGTGTGGGGGAGTACCACGCGATAGCGCTCAGGATCCCCTCAAGCCAAGCTCGAGGGGGAGTAACCTATAGTTACTTAGTAGTGCCGCTAACCCACGGCTGGACGGTAAGGGTACCCTCAGGGGATCCCGCGTGGCTGGCCCACTCCATACTACTCCCAGGGCTCGAGGAGCTCGTGGGCAACGCGCCCCACACTAGAACGCCGGGCACCACGGCCACCCACACCCTAACCGAGACCCCGACAGAGGCGGGGAGCAATGTAACCAAGACAACAACGCATAACCCCAGGCCAGGCCGCAGCCCCCGCCACTACTCATACCTGATAGCCGTGGCAGCCGCGGCCGTGCTTGCAGCGCTCTTACCAGCGCTAGCCGCCGCGCTCCGGGGGAGCCGCCAAACATAGCTGGCGCCGGGTCCCTCGAGCTCGGGCCTCTCCACCCGTGACTCGAGGGAATGCTAGTGGTATTACGTGGGCATGATCCCCCGGGGTCTTGGTGGGGGTTAGCCTTGCCTGGTAAATTCGAGTTTAAGGTAGAACCCATCGCTCCCTTCCTCTTCACCCCACATCTTGGCAGGTTCACGCTTAGGGGCCGCCCAACGCCTGCCCTCTGGTATGGGGAGGAGGGGCTCCTGAGGCTAGCGGTGAGGGTCTCCCGTGGTTTCGCCGGTGTCGAGGCGCTCTTCTCGGGGGAGCCGTGGAGGCCCGCGGTTAAACTAGTGGTGTACGCCGAGAGTGAAGGTATAGCGGGTGAGGCCCGGAGGATCCTCGCCAGCATGATACGCTCGGACTTTAACTATAGGAACTTCCTCGAGGCCGTGGGGGGCATCGATGATAGGCTCTACAATCTCGCCCTCCACTACCAGGGCTTGAGGCCTGGGAGGTGCATGAGTGTCTATGCCGCCCTCCTCGACAGTGTTGTGAAGCAGAGGGTCGCCCTGAGGATAGCGCTGGCCGTTTACTCCAGGCTGGTCGAGAAATACGGGGCCCGCCTCGAGGTAGGTAGCTCCACGTTCCACTGGCACCCCCTACCCGAGAGGCTTGCCGGGGCGGGCGACGAGGAGTTGCGGCGTCTAGGGCTCACGAGGGTTAAGGCTAGGGCGCTGCGTGAGATAGCGCTGGCGGAGCTTGAAGGGAGGCTGCCCAGCGTATCAGAGGTCGCAAGGGATCCCGAGGGTGTTGCGAGGGAACTATCTATGCTCTACGGCGTAGGCCCCTGGACAGCGCAGCTGGCCGTGGCAATGGTGCACCCAAACTTCCCCCTGGGCCCCCTATCGGATCTCGCAGTCTCACGGGGCCTAGCCCTAGTCCTCGGGCTAGGCGAGGCCGAGGCAAGGAGCGTGGCGAGGAAGATACTAGAGCTCCTGCCGGACTATGGAGGCCTCGTACTCTACCTGGCGGCATACGAGTACGAGAGGAGCAAGCAATGCAGGCGCCGCGGCCACTGTATAGAGCCGCGAGTGGACAGATGAACACAGCACGCCCTAACCGCGCTGAGCCCGAGCCAAGGCAGTCCTCGAAGAAAACCCCGAGGCCCACTATGCATAGGGTGCACTCAAAGCTTATTGGCACTAGGGCGGAGGTTAATCGAGAGCCCTAGCCAAACTCTTAGGCGGTATTAGGGAGGCAGTCTTCAGGGTTAGACACCTCGTGTCCAAGCCTTTCGAGGAGTTAAACCCTCATGAAAACCGGCTCTCAGATGCTTAAATAATTGAACTTGTCGAGGCCAGTGCTACAGTCTACGCTCACCTCCTCATAGCGCTATACGGTGTCGAGGTAGAGGGTTACCCTCAATGCCTCCTAAGGATAAGAGTGCTAAACATTATCCCCGGGGCAGCTGGCAGAGAGGCTGGCGAGGGCCACGAGGCTTCGCAACCTGGTGGTGCACAGGTATCGGGTTATAGACGATAGGAAGCTATATGGGTCTGCCCAAACAGGTTTACGTGACTTCGAAGAGTTCGCTACCCCTATAGAGAGGGTTGTGGGCGAGGTGGAAGTCCCTAGAGGCGACCCCGAACGACATTAAAATGAAGGGAATGACCCTCTAGGGACAAACGGTAGACTCACTCGAATACGTAGTAGAGAAGGGGTTGGAGACGGAGCTGCTCCTAGGCCTACCCACCGACATCCAGGTCCTCAACGTAGCCCCCGTAGTTTTCCGCTACATCGTCTACACGAAAGGCCAACCAATAGTTGATAACCGATAAGGAATTACAAGACGTGGAAGCGGCTAAGACCATGTTGATGTACGCCGACCTAAAAACGCTCAGAAGAATCGCCAGACAACCCCCTAACACCGCCTTAGAGCCCTAGCCTAGTCGCGCGGCGGATCTCATATCATGCATTGAGAGGCCGCTAAGGACAGGGTAGTAGATGCCAAGGCGCTTCTGAGCCTATACAGTTGCCTGTGGGGGCGCCCGTGAGTTGGCCGAGGAGAGGAGGCTAATCTACTCCTAGCGTGTAGGTGTCACGTCATAGATTTTATTCCGGATCTAGTTGCTTCGAGAATACTTTGATTCTTCCCTAATCCGGGCACAGAGCCGCCTGACTTTTGAGTGTGGCGGCTACCCGCTATGGCGGGCCCGCCGGGATTTGAACCCGGGACCACCGGCTCCGCAGGCCGGCACTCTATCCTGGCTGAGCTACGGGCCCCTCCCAGGAACCAGCTCTGGGGTTAACGGCTTTTTAGCTCGCACCCCCTCATGGGTCGTCGCGGCGGCGGTCTTCATAATTCAGGGGTGCGGGGCCTGGTTATTCTCGTGTAGCCACTGTAACCACTCGTCTCGGCCATCTCTCAAACCTCTTGGGCGAGGCTATTTAGGGCCTATACCCCGGGCTCCAGCTCCCTGGGGCTCGAGGCTTTCCCGGGGGTGCGCTGGTTCTTGGAGTGTCCGCGTAGCGGCCCTTTGAGGGCGTTACTGGTCGTGTTGAGGGAGTACTTGGCCAGGAGGGGCTCCGTGATCCTGCCCACTGCTAGGGCCGCGGGCCAGGGGAGGCTTAAGATGGCTTTCAGGGGCCTCTATAAGAGCTTGCCGGAGGACCTGGGGTATGCGAGGTTCTGGGATATAGTGAAAGATCTGGAGTCCGATGCAGAGGCGCGCTCCGAGCTGGAGCGCATGGGCTTAAGGATCCTGAGCGATGGCGGGGAGTGGTATGTGGAGGCGCCGGTGGAGCTGCTGGAGGAGATAATGAGGGGGAGGCTCTGCTCCCAGGAGAACCCCTAGCCCTCTTCGGGCTTGGAGCCTGGCGATTGACCGTTTATACCTTGGAGGTGGACTGTGAAGGGCAGGTGCCTGGGGCTTGACTTTGAAGGCGGTTGACGTCGCCGAGGCCTCTCAGGCGCTGAGCAGTTTCGTGGAGGCTTTTAGGGCCTACCACGTGTTGAAGAGGGTCACTCTAGAGCACAGGATCCAGGGGAGCCCTGGGCTCCGCGAGGCCGTTAGGGCTGTGGAGGAGATACTCCTATCCAACCCCCTACTGCCCCTCGAGGTGAGGGAGCACGAGGCCAGCCCATCCAGCCTGCCAGGCTGGGCCCCCCGGATCCCCGAGTGGAGCGTTGAGGGTGCCTGGCTAGAGGTTGAAGGCAAGCGCTGGAGGCTCGACGGCCACCCCACACTAGCGATGGCCCACAGCCCCCCAGGGGGGCCTGTGGAGGCCGAGGTCGTAGAGGTGAGGGAGTGGTGGGATCCCTCCGCCTATGAGCGGGCGCGTGGAAGGATAGTCTTAACCAGCGGCCCCCAGGATGTAGCATTCACCCTCGCAGCCAAGGCGGGCGCCGAGGCCTTGATTGGCTATAACCCCAAGCTACCAGGCGATGCGTTCCCCTACAAGGGCCTCTTCCTGCCCCGCAGAGCCCTCGAGGGGGCTGGTATACCTGCTCTTACAGCCTCGAGCAGCCTTGCGGCGAGGCTCGGAGGCTCTAGGGCTAGGGTGGGCGTCGACGCCAGCATTGGGGGGGACGCTAGACAGCCCTACCTGGAGGCGCTGATACCCGGGAGGGGCTCCGGCCCTAGGGTGGCTGTGGTGGCCCACATCTGCCATCCGAGGCCCGGGGCGAACGATAACGCTAGCGGTGTTGCAGCAGTTGTGGAGGCAGCGCTCGCCCTGAGCGAGGCCATCGACTCAGGGCGCCTCGAGGCGCCAGCTGGCGACATAGTATTCCTCCTCGTCCCCGAGTACGCGGGGAGCCTAGCCGCACTCTCGAGGGGTATGAGGGTCGACTACGCTCTCAACATAGACATGGTGGGGGTACCCCCCGGCGGCGGGGATGGACCGCTCAGACTGCTCCCCCCACCTCCCCCCTTAGGCCTCGAGCCCGCTGCAGCGCTCTACTACGCCCTAGAGGCTATTGGGGCGTCCTCCTGGACCCTCGAGGCCCCAGGCTCCGGGAGCGATCACGACGCCTTCAACGCCTATGGGATCCCCGCCGCGATGCTTAATCAGTGGCCTGACACGTACTACCACAGTGATAGGGACGACGCGGACAGGATAAGCCCCGAGAGGCTGAGGGTGGCAGCGCTAGCAGCGGCTGCTGCCGCCTACACACTGGCCCGCGGGGGCTTCGACTCCTCGGGGTTCGCCGACCTCTACACTAGACTCATAGCCGAGAGGCACGCCGCCCACGGCGACCTCCTAGCGGCTAGGCTGGCGGCCTCAACGCTCAGGATCCTCTACGGCCTCAACCCCCTCTCAGAGCCCCCCGGGGACTACAGGCCGGAGGCCCCCTGGGAGGAGGCGGTGTTCGCATCACCCCTCGTGCTGCCCTCTGCTGTGACGGCTAAGGATCCGCTGCTGGGGGCGAGGCTGAGGAGGATCCTCGGCTCAGGGCTCGACGGCTACACATTCTACCTCATGGAGCCCGCCATACTCTCCAGGCTAGGCCTGGGGGTTAAGGAGGTGCTCGTCGTAGAGAAGGCCCTACACGGCTCTAGCGTCGAGGCCGGGAGGCTGTGGGAGGCCCTGGAGGTGCTATCCGAGGCCGGAGCTGTGAGGCTCTTGTGAGGAGGCCTAGAGGAGGGCTTCAACGTAGGAGACTGGATCCACGGGGTTCAGCTCCATGATCCTGGGGGTCCATAGCGTTAGGAGCAGATACCGGTAGGAGCCATCCCTCCTGACGAGCTTGTAGGCCGCCAGCGGCGCGTGTAGAGTTGTCACCCTCCTACTCGTAGCGGCATACAGCCTCTCCACGAGCGAGGCAGCCGAACCGGGGCTGTAGCGGGGCTCGACGGCACCACAATCCCCGGGCCCCCCAGTCTTAGGGGCTAGGAATAGGCCGGCCGCCTCCTCCACCGCGTTGAGGGGGGGCCTATCATCTACTACCCTGTAGCGCTTCGGCTTCGAGGATACCACCTCCAGGAGGCCCAGCCCCTTCAAGGTGTGGTAGAGGCGTCTCCACGCGCTCTCACCAGCAATACTCGAGGCCTCCCCCCACGTGACGCTCCTGCCCGCGAGGAGCCTGTAGGCCTCCGAGAGCTCTGGCGGCAGGCCAGAGGCCCTCGGGGCCCCCTCCAGGATCCTGGGCCCCCTCCTATAGAGGGGTAGGCCGGAAACGCCCGAGACTACTATGTCAACATCCCTATAGCGGGGTAGGGGTCCCTCGACCCTAATGGTGGCTTCAACGTAGTAGAAGGGCGCGTAGATGCATCCAAGCCTTAGGGGCTCCTCCCTCCTGAAGAAGAGGATCCTACTAGCCCTCCTGCGCGCAGTGGAATCGGCCTCCCCCACGCTATGCCTGGGCCTGAGCAGCACGGAGCCCTCTAGAGCTCTGGCGGATTCTATGTAGTCCAGTATCTCCTCCATAGATATCAGTTCCACCCCGAGGCTGCGCGCCATCCTCTCCGCGTCGCGGGTGAACCCGGAGGCTGAGACCACTATGGCGCCGCGCGCCCCGATATCCCTGGCGACCTCGAACGCCTTTATTACAGCCTCCTTCGGAACTGGGGTAGCGACGTTTTTAACCTCGACAACTATTACGCCCCCACTACTCCTTAGGAGGAGGTCGACCTCATGAACGGCGCCGCTGGAGCCCCTGATCCTCGCATTCCTGACCCCGTGGAAGCCCCTAAGCTTGAAGTAGTACTCCACCAAGTCTTCTAGGAGCCTGCCCTTCCACGTGGGCCCCCGACTGTCCTCCCCCAATATAGGCCCACCTATTGGCTCCTGTGAGCCGCGCTAAAAGAGTGTGGTGGACGGGGTTTAGCACCTACTTGAGCAGGCTTGTCAGCAGCCTCGTTAGCGCGACTATGTCCCTTATACTAATAACCCCAACCGGCTTACCGTCGTCGTCTACGACAGGCATGTGCCTAACCCCTAGCTCGCCGAGTATCCTAACAACCTCCTCGACGGGGGTCTCAGGTTTGACTGTGACGGGGTTCTCAGTCATCAAGGCCCAGACTGGGGCGTCCTCGCATTTCTTCGCGACGGCACAGGCTAGGTCCCTCTCGGTTACAATACCTATAAGCCTACCGGCCTCGTTGACAACGAGC
>JALSQM010000144.1 GCA_026985385.1 Acidilobaceae archaeon
TTATGAGCTTATCTCCCTCATCGTAGATATATATGTAGTCCCCTACCTTGAGGTCATGCCTCCTGGCCCAACTCCTGGGGAGGGTTACTATCAGCGAGGAAGCGCCTAGTCTCTGCACCTTTCTCAACATAACGGTTTGGGACCCCTTCCCGTTCTGGTTAGAGGAGACACGTTTTGGCATAGGGGCCCACACCAGATTTACAAGTGATGAATAGGGGTTTATAAGTGTGAAGCATTTAAAAACCCCCTCCATGCCTCTTGTATGACACAAGAGTTTTACTTGAACTCAATAAAAAGCTTGATTAGGGCAAGCAGTGGCAGCGCCTTAATGGGTGCCTTGGTTGGAGAGGCGTTTCACGCTTATAGTAACCCATGTTCCAGGTTATTTCGAGCGGCGTGAGGCCGTAAGCGAGTTAAGATCTATACTAGGTGTTGTCGAGGTCGTGTCTAGATATAACAATGTATTGCTCCTCTGGCACCCTAGGCCCCTAGAGGCGGTTAATATTCTGAGGAGGAGTCTGCCTAAGTCCACGCCCATATTAAGAGTTATCCCCGTTCTTGACGTGAGGCGCCCGCTCGTCACTGAAGTGCGGGAAGCAGTGCATAAGCTGCTCACTAGAGCGCCTAGGGGCTCATTCGCTATAAGGATAGATGGCTACCTCGTCGATGAGGATGGCAGGCTGATGCATAGGCTTGACGCCGTAAAGTTTATAGCGGAGGGTGTTGAGAGACCTGTCAACCTCGAAAGCCCGGATGTACTTGTTTATATTAAAGTCGTGGGCAGACCCGCCCATAAAGCCGCTGCCATATATGTAGGGCCCAGGGAGGGCATACTCTCAATCCCGAGGGAGAGGGGGCATGGGTAGGCTCTTCGGCACCGCAGGCATACGGGGCCGCTACCTGGAGAAGGTTACGCCCGAGTTAGCCTACAAGGTCGGCCTCGCCGTCGCCTCTTATGTGGGACAGTGGGGATCCGCCACCGTGGGCCACGATGTTAGAACCACTAGCCCCCTGCTAGCCCAGCTTGCTGCAGCAGGCCTAATGGCTGGTGGTTTAGACGCTATATATCTCGGAGTAGTGCCCACTCCAGTTCTAGCCTATTCCGTGCCGCATACACGTAGCAGGGCAGGAATCGTTATCACGGCCAGCCATAATCCCCCTGAGGATAACGGCATGAAAGTTTTCGACCAGAACGGTATGGAGTACACTAGAAGCATGGAGGACGAGTTAGAATCCATAATACTCGGCGAGAGCCATGAGAGCCTCCACGCCCCTTGGAACAGGGTTGGTAGACTAGTTCAGGGCACGGAGGTTGTGGAGGAGTACATAAGGGATCTCGTGGATCGAGCTACCGTGCCCTTCCCAAGGTATAGGCCTATAGTAGCTGTTGACTGTGCCAACGGTGCCGCTAGTAATGTCACCCCCCGAGTACTGAGGGAGATAGGGGCGAGGGTTGTAAGTATGAACTGCCACCCCGACGGTTTCTTCCCCGGCCGCATGCCAGAGCCTAGACCCGATGTCCTGCGCAGGTACACAGAGGCTCTCCCCTCACTCGCTGTCGAGGCCCTCTTAGCGCATGATGGAGACGCCGATCGACTGGCCCTAGTGCTACCCGTGCGCGGCTTCGTCAAGCAGGACCTTCTCATAGCCTTATTCGCCATGGAGAAGCTTAGGGAGCATAGGGGCACGATAATAGTATCGGTAGACGTGGGCCTCGAGGTCGAGGAGGTGGTAGAGAAGATGGGTGGGAGAATCGTGAGGGCGAAGCTGGGTAAGACTCATGAAAAGCTGCGCGAAACCCCCAGCGCGCTAATGGCGGCGGAGCCCTGGAAGCTTATAGATCCAAGCTGGGGACCCTGGGTTGATGGTATATATCAGGCGGCGCTCCTAGTTAAGATCTCAATGGCCGAAGGCGCTCCTCTGGATAGGCTCATCGAAAAACTCCCCTTCTACCCCTCAATAAGGATGAGTATAAGAGTGGCGAGCGACTCGGATAAGGAGTCATTGTATTCGGCGTTGAGGGAGGGACTTATTTCAGGCATGAATGGCGAGCCTGTCTCAGTTCTCGAGCTTGATGGTGTAAGGGCCGAGTATAGGGATAGGTCGTGGGTTCTCGTGCGGCCTAGTGGTACTGAGACGAAGCTGAGGATCTACGCTCAGGCGCTTGAGAGGGAGAGGCTGCTGGACATCATAGAGAGGATAAGGAGGCTCGTCAGTGAGGCCGCTGAGGCTAGGAACATACGCATTAGGGGCGTGGAGGAGCAGCTAAACCTCGATCGGGCAACGTTCTAACCCTCCCCGGATGCTTGGAGGCCCTTCTTCTTGATTATCTCTCCCAGCCTCCGCGCGTTCCTAGCGTAGAAGCGTATCTTAACGATGCTCTTACTACTCCTCCTGACCAGCTCTACGAAGCCTCTCTTCTCATTGACGTGGACATTTATGTCGCTTGGGAGGGGGAACCTTATAACGCTGCTCCCTATCAGGCCCTTCATGAGGATGCCCTTGTCTGTCACGACGTAGGATTGGGGAGTATTTATGGTGGTTACCGTGCCTACTTTCCTTAATGCATACTCGAATGAGGCCTGGTATATTATGAAGTACCCCTCGAAGTATATGAGGTATGCTATGAATAATGCCAGCTTCCCGCCTCCAGTGTAGGGCGCCACGGCATTTGCTATGGCAGGCACTTGCTTCCACGCGATTAGGAAGTATAGCAGGCCTATCAGCATAGATACTGAGAGGTATAGGCTAATCCTACTCTGCTCCTGTATTTCCCTGAGCAGCTCCTCATCCTTCATTTGGATCTCTCTCACGTTCTTCTCCTCATAGAGTTTTCTACCAGACAATATGTCCTCGGCTTTAGCCCTGCCCTGGCCTAGGGGCCCCTTGCCCAGCCTGCTCTGAGCCACCGCCAGTATTATCCAGAACACTATGACGAGTAGGAGTGCGTATCTGGCCTTCCCAAGGAGTGCGAGTAGCACGGAGTAGCCTATCATGTACGCCTGGCTAGTTAATATGCGCTTCCACCTGCTCTCATAGAGCGTAGCGGACAAGCCGCTGCCCCTAGAGGCCGCTACACCCTACGGCCTATAAAGCAGGGGGGATCCAGCGGGGGCGGGCACGTCTTGGCTGGCGCCTTGGCTATTGAGGCGGGTCTAGCTCTTCTAGGGGAGGAGTTAGCAATCCGCCGCAATGTATGTGTGTGGATCCGCGACGGTGTAGTTGAGTCTATTGAGGGTGCATCAACATGCCCGCCGACTAGGCTAGGCGGTGAGAACCGCCTTCTCCTACCTCAACCCGCTAACGCGCACGTCCACAGCGGGGATTTCGCGTTCCCAGAGTATGGTATAGGGTTGAACTTAGAGGAGCTGGTAGCACCACCGAGGGGTCTGAAGCACCTGCTCCTAGCTAGAACGCCTCGGGACAAGTTGTTGGCCGCAATAGAGGCGTTCTACCTATGGGCATGGCGGGTGGGTACGGGGCTGCTGGCCGATTTCCGCGAGGGAGGCGGGGAAGGCTGTAGGGTTGCATATGAGGCATCCAAGAGACTGCCGCCTGGAATGGAGGTAGTGATACTCGGCAGACCGGGGCCCGGCTGGCCGGGGGCCTGCATGGGCTTAGGCCTCAGCAGCCCCCTCGACGTCGATCTTAAACAGCTTGTGAGGCTGGCTTCACGGCATAGGCCCGCGGGGGCCCACGTGGCTGAGACTAGATCCTCGCGGGAGGCAGGCGATTTAGAGAGGGCTATCCAGGCCAAGCTAGATTTTATCGTGCACGGAGTCCACCTCTCCAAGGAGGACCTAAGAGCCCTCGGGGAGCATGGGATAGCCCTAATAGCGTGTCCCCGGAGTAACGCGTGGCATTCACTTGGGATCCCACCGCTACCCGACGCGTGGAGCGAGGGCTTAGTGGTCGGCATCGGAACTGACAACGCGGGTTGGATGCCCCCAGACATATGGGAGGAGGCCAGGTATGCCGCTCTCTCCGCGCTCCTAAGAGGGGCTCCCCGCCAAGTAGTGGCTCGTAACGTGATAGAGGCAATCTTTGTAGGGGGCTACAAGGCCCTCCGCAGAACCCCTCGCATAGTGGATGAAGGTGTTGAGGCCCACATGCTCCTGATAGCGGCTGAGGGTAGGGGTATACTAGAAGCTCTAGACCCGTACTGGGCCATAGTAAAAAGGGTTGGGGCAGATGCACTTGAAGCCCGCATAGACGGAGCCGCAATCTACAGGCTAACACCGTAGGACATCAGATCATGAAGGCACCGTCAAGGTCTAGCTTTTCCCCAGCCCAGCGTCTATTAGCCTCTTGAGGTTCATGGTGTCTAACACGTTGCCAGTTATCTTCAACTGCCTCATCATGAAAGCCTTCATAGCGTCTAATTCGCCGCTTAATATCTTCTTCATTGTATCGGTGGTGGTCTGGAGCGTCGCTATAGGTGATGGGTGCTCTCCCTCCTTTATCTCTAGCTCGCCGTTCTTTATGGCTACATAGAACTTACCATCGTCCTCTAGAACTATCTGGTAGACCTTGTTCCAACCCCTCACCTCGGGTAGAGCCTCCGAGGCTTTCTTGAAGATCTCCTCAAACTTCGCTTTTATCTCGTCTAGACCCGACAAAATCCGCACCTCCTACTCGCTCGTAGCCGCTGGAGGGGATACTTGGCGGGGAGACATATTGCTGCCATTATTGAGATTAGTTGCTCATTCATACATGGGTTCTTTTATAGTAGGGGGCACTCTTCAGAGTTTAAAAAGACCTCTCATGCCCTCCTAAGGCCCTTCAGATGCTACTACCTTAACTCCCGGCTTTAGGGGGCCTCTAACCAGGATTGGGGCGGGATCCTTGAGTAGGAGAGTCGCTATAATCGGTACTGGCCATAGCAAGTTCGGTAATAGGGGAGATGTTAACATTGCTGAGCTCGCCTATGAGTCAATAAGGCAGGCGCTGGACGAGGCCGGCATAGAGCCTAGGGAGATAGACTTCGCCTATGTCTCCAACGTTGGTGGGTGGTCAAGTGAGCCCCTCCCAGCGGTTGTAGCGTTAGAGTATGCGGGCCTTACCGGTATAGGCACAATGAGGGTTGAGGCAGCGTGCTCCAGCGGTAGCGCCGCTATAAAAGCCGCCTACGATACCATCAAGAGCGGAGAAGCCGATATAGTGCTGGTGCTTGGAGTCGAGAAGATGAATGAGAGCCCGACACCGACGGTGGTAGAGTTCATAGGTAGGGCGGGTAACTACTTCTGGGAGTTCCAGAACTTCGGGCTCACATTTCCAGGGTACTACGCCCTCTATGCTACCGCCTACATGGCTAGGTATGGTGCAACCGAGGAGGATCTATGCAAGGTGGCCGTGAAGAACCACTACTACGCGAGCTTCAACCCCAAAGCCCAGTTCCCAAGGAAGATAACCCTAGAGCAGTGCATGCAGTCCAGATACATAGCGTGGCCGCTCAAGCTCTTCGACTGCAGCCCGATAACGGATGGCTCGGCAGCGGTCATATTGGCCAGTGAGGAGGTGGCCAAGAAGGTCACGGATAGCCCTGTCTGGATAGCTGCTATAGGCACTGCGAGCGGTACAAGCAACCTATCGAGGAGGAGCGACTTCACGCACCTAGAAGCAGCGAGGATAGCTGCTAGGATGGCGTATAAGAAGGCTGGTATCGACCCTGAGAACCCCGTCAAGCAAATAGACGTGGCCGAGGTCCACGACTGCTTCACTATAGCTGAGATAATGGCCTACGAGGACCTAGGCTTCGCCAAGCCCGGCGAGGGGTACAAGCTGGTGAGAGAGGAGCAGACCTACATAGGCGGGGTGATACCGGTGAACCTGAGCGGCGGCCTGAAGGCTAAGGGGCACCCGCTGGGAGCTACTGGGGTCAGCATGGCGGTAGAGCTCGCGCACCAGCTCCTAGGCAAGGTTGAGAGGGAGAGGCAGGCACCCATAAAGCATGGCGTAGCTCTAGCCCACAACATAGGAGGCACAGGCCATTACGCCTATGTCACGATCTACACGCTTGAGAAGCCCCGGGAGGCTTAGGGGGTGGTGGACATGAGTACTCAGAGGGAGCAGGCGGACCTCTTCTTCAAGCAGTTAGAGGAGTTCACTAAGACCATGAAGCAGAGCGTGGGTATACCGCTAGTCGTAGACCAGAAGACTGGTGTCGCGCTGTGGTACGACCAGAGGGAGTTGAAGCTACGGTTCCTCATAAGCATAGAGAAGACCAGGAAGTTCTTCGAGGCGCTAAGCGAGGGCAAGGTACTAGCTACCAGGTGTAAGAAGACTGGTAAGATATACTTCCCACCTCAGGTAGACTGCCCCGACGCCCCCGACAGCGAGGTTGAGTGGGTGGAGCTACCCAAGGAGGGGGAGCTACTGACATACACGATAATAAACACCAAGCCATACAGCTTCGGGCACTACCCGGACTACACCGTGGGGATAGCAAGGCTATCCAACGGTGTTCAGATACTAGCATGGGTACGAGAGACCGATCCAAAGAAGCTGAAGGTGGGAATGAAAGTACGCCTAGAAGTCGTGAGAAGACAGCCTGAAGGCTATCTAACATACGAGCTAGTGCCCGTGGAGGAGTAAGCACAACAAAGCCGCGGGGGCGAGGGGCAGCTAACCCCTCTTTTTCTCCAAGGCCGGCATTTCATTCTCATTGTTCATAGCAGTTCTGCTAGCTTGTGGTAGGCGGCGGTGATCCCTCGACCTCTCCGGCGTGGTTTTTATTCTGGCAGGG
>JALSQM010000145.1 GCA_026985385.1 Acidilobaceae archaeon
GGGGAGTAGTTAGTCCAGTACCTCCCCAGCACGTAGAGGGGGGCAACCATGCCGGGGCTCCAGTAGAGGTTGGGTGTCATGTACCAGTCCCTGGGGCCGAAGGCGGCGTATACAGCCTCGTCCCTGGCGGCCTCGACACCCGAAGCCTCGAGCTCCGCTGCGGCCGCCCTCAACCCCAGCTTCCCGGCGAGCCTCGCAGCGCTGAGGCGGGCCGCCTCCCCGGGTGGCTCAGGGTGGTAGGCTGCGAGGAGGATCCTCTCGACGGCGTAGGCGTGCGGCTCACTGTAGGAGACGTCGTACTCCTCAGGGCTGAGGACGGGCTTGGAGGGGGCCCCGACCTCTGAGGCCTGGAGCTTGCCGCGGCTCGCAAGGTCCAGGAGCCAGGCGGCCACGTGGCCCGCCTCTATCGCGTCGACGCCGAGGTAGTCGGCGTGCTCGACGAGGCTCCGCGCGAGGCCGAGCTTGAAGACGCCAACTAAGGGGCCCATGGCGTGGTAGGGCTCGTAGTCGACCTTGGATCCCCTATAGATCTTCTTACAGGCAACAGGGCAGGGCTCGCCGCAGGTGAGCCACTTCCCCGCGGGGCTGCCCTTGAATACCTCCTCCTGGAAGGGCTTCCAGAAGTTCTCTATAAGCATCGAGTGTAGCCTCAGCCTCGTTGTCAGCCCGTGGTATATCGTGTTGAAGGCGAGCATTGGCACGAGCTCCCTGTAGTGGACGTAGTTCACCCCGAATGTGCCCCCCGTGCCGAGCTTCTCGTCGAACCTATACTTCCTAGTAGCCCCGAGGACGGCCTTGGGGTAGGAGGCCCCAACCCTACCCCTTAGGGCCTCGTCTACCGCCTTGTAGAGGGCCTCCCTACCGGCTCCAGGGTCTACCCGGCCCCCAACGGCTAGCGCGGCGACGCCGTGGGCCCTGAGGAGGACGCTCCCCGCGCCGCCCCTACTGGCGCCGTCCACAACCCTCCACGACTCTGTCCAGCTCTCGAGGGCCCCGGCGTGGCTTGCCTGGGCAGCGGGCCCCACCACGGCTACCCTGAGGGAGCTGCTCGATGCCTCCCCTCGAGCCATCTCCTCGGCCCTCTCCTGGAGGAGCCTGGCGCCGTAGGGCTCGCCCCTCCGAGGCCTCCATAGATCGTCGAGGCCCTTGAGGGGCTTCACCGCGACCCTCAGCCTGGGCTCCCCCGACTCGAGACCCAGGCCCTCGACTATGAGTAGGGAGGGCTCCCCCGCCCTACCCTCGACGGCTATTGCGTCGACACCGCTCCGGGCCCATACCCACGCGGCTCCACCCATGGTGCTCGCGTGTAGCGCCCCAGTTATGGAGCTCCTGAACACCGCTACAACCCTATGGGCCCCGAAGAGCTTTGCGTGCGTGAAGGGCCCCCAGCCTAGTATGACGGCGTTCCTCTCGTGGTAGACGTCGTATCGGTAGCTAGAGTACTCGCTAAGGTGCATCTTGACTCCCAGGTCGAGGGGGCCAAGTATGTCGGTGTCGTCAACGTACTCTAGCCCCCACTCGCCGGTGCCCACATCGACCCTCAGCAGCTTGAGCGCCGTCAAGACTAGCCACCGCCTGGAACCGCTGTTTCATAGAAGGGGGCCCCTACGGGGTTTAAAGACTAGCCGACAGACGCGCTGGCCCAGCCCCGGTGGCCCGGTGAACTTGGGGATCCCCCGAGGCGGCGCGTGCGGCCTGCATCCTCTAGCGTTGTAAATGTAAGGCGTTAATTCCCTCTCCGACACGCTTGGGGGCGGGTGCTCCTCCAGTGCTTGTGAGGGATGTAGTGAGTAAGAATGTCGTGAGCGCCTCCCCCCAGGACACGGTTAGAGTTGCCGTTAACTTGATGGCCAGCAGGAACGTGGGCAGTGTGCTTGTACTGGAGTCCGGCAGGCTCGTGGGCATATTCACTGAGAGGGACTTGGTGCGCCACCTACATAGGGGTGGGGGCCTGGAGGACAGGCTCTCCGACGTGATGACTAGGAACCCAATAACTATTAGGGAGGATGAGAGCCTCTGGAAGGCGGCTATGATAATGGTGGAGCACGGTATCAGGCACCTCCCAGTGGTTGACGGTGAGGGTAGGCTGGTGGGTGTGATAAGTGTGAGGGACACCCTGAGGGCCCTCGTCGCCTCAAGCCATGTACCCTAGGCCGCTGTAGCATCTATACACTTGAGTGTGAATTGAAACATTCCACGGGGGCCAGGCGTGATGGCTGGCGCCGCAGTGGGGGGCCTCAGGGAGTTCATCGAGGAGCATAGGAGGATCCTCGTATACGGCGCCGGGGGCGGGGGCGACGCCGCGGGGGCCGTCTACTTCTACAGTAAGGTTAAGAGGCTAGGCGGAGACCCCGTCCTAGCCGCCCTCGTGTGGGAGAGGCACCCTATAGACCCATACCCGGGCCCCATACCCATCGAGAGCCTCGTAGACGCAGAGTACCTAGGCTGGACCCTGGCCCGAGTCACTGGAGCCACGAGGGCCATGAGGCCGCATGGCGAGGTTAAGCCTCAGATAGCCAGGGTCGCAGGGGCCTTGGGGGTGGAGGCCTACGCTGTAGACGCCACTAAGGGCGCCGAGGGGGTTCTAGAGGCCCTGGAGACGGCCGCCGAGGAGTTGGGTGTTGAGGCAGTCATAGGCGTTGATGTAGGGGGCGACATACTCGCCAAGGGGTGTGAGGAGGATCTCTGGAGCCCCCTGGCGGACGCCCTGAGCCTCTACGCCCTATCCGAGACCCGCATGCCCGCCCTCCTAGTAGTCCAGGGGCCGGGGGCCGACGGAGAGCTGCCCCCCTCGACTGTTCTACGCTACATAGCGAGGCTAGCCTCTCAGGGGGGCCTAATAGGGGTCTCAGGGGTTGAGAAGGCGGATCTCCCACTAATCGAGAAGGCCCTCGAGGCCTCCCTATCAGAGGCGAGCAGGATCCCCTACAGGGCCTTCAAGGGCGACTACGGCGTGGCCCACATACGGGGGGGCACTAGGAGCGTCGAGGTCACCCCCCTCCAGGCGAGTGCCTACATCCTAGACCCAGTCAAGGCCTACGAGGACAGCCCGCTGGCCCAGGCCGTGGCGGGTACCAGAGGCGTTAACAGGGCCCGCGAGGAGCTCAACAGGCTCTGCGTCTACACGGAGCTGGATCTGGAGTTAGACCTCTCGAGGCTCTCGGAATCGGGAGCCTCCGCCGACCCAGTCAAGCTGCGCAGCGAGGGCAGGGCTAGGCTCCGCAGGCTAGGCTGCAGTCCTCCTCCATGCCCGCGTTAGCGCACTATACTTACTCCTAGGACTCACCGCCCAGGCCTACCGTCGCCGTGGCCCTCCTCCTAACCTCCTCGACTAGGTCTTCGAGCATCTCAACCCTCTCCAGGACGTACCTTATGTACTCCTCCAACTCCTTATACCTGCCCTCCAGCATCATAGTCTTAATTCTCAACTCCTTCTCTAGCCTCTCAACCCTCTCAGCGAGCACCCTATCAGAGGCCCCGCCGCGGGGCCCGGTTATGCCGCCGTTCAGCCCCTGTGTTATGTAGATCTTGATGAGATCCGTGACCTGTATGCCCAGCTCGGCTGCCCTCTCCTTTAGTCTCCTGTAGACCTGCTCTGGCAGCGATAGGTGCACTGTGGGCAATCTGTCTCCCCGTTACAAGAGTAAGACTGATAGAGGTTTATAAGCTTACTCCTCTCTCGAGACTCCTATTCAAGGAGGACTCTTGTAGTCGCGCTCTCAGCATGCGATATACCCGGGGAGAGTACACTTGCAGTATTACCGGGGTGCGAGACCCCGGGAGTGCTGATGGGTGGATAAGACATGAGGGTCGTGAGTTTCAAGGTTGAAGAGGAGCTGTTGATGCTGCTGGAGGAGTACGCTCGCAAGAGGGGTATGCCGAAGAGCGAGGTCATACGGAGGGCTCTGAGGAGATTCCTAGAGCAGAGCGACCTCAAGCCAATCACCACGCCGAGGCTCAGGGTGTACAGCTAGCCACGCAGCCCTCCGGCAGCGACTCCCTGGCTGTGGGGTGCGCGGTCGGCATAGATGAATCGAGCCCCGAGGGGGTGGGTAGGTGATGGCCAGGGTTGAAGTCGTTAAGAGGGATGGCCGTAGGGAGAGGTTCCTCCCAGCCAAGCTATATGAGAGCATAAGGCTTGCAGCCGAGGAAGCCGGGCTACCCCCAGAGGAGGCTAAGTCCCTCTTCGACGCTGTGAGGGCTGAGATACTCGAGGAGGCCGGCGAGGGGGGCGGGCCCATACCGTCCTCGAGGATAGCGGATAGAGTGGCTAGGCTTATGGTTGAGAGGGGCCTTAGGAATCCCCGCTGGTTCGAGGCCGCTAAAAGGTATGAGCTAGCCAGGATCTACAATGACGTCTACGGTAAGGGGGGCTGGGGCTCCTTCGACCCAGCGGATCTGAGGCTGACATTCAACGCGATAAAGGTCCTCGAGGCGAGGTACCTCCAGAGGGACCCCGAGACCGGGAGGTTCAAGGAGACCCCGCAGATGATGTTTAGGAGGGTTGCCAGGTTCCTAGCGGGGGTGGAGCGCCGCTACGGTAAGAGCGAGGAGGAGGTCAAGAGGCTTGAGGAGGAGTTCTATAGGATCATGAGTGAGCTGCGCTTCATGCCCAACAGCCCCACTCTGATGAACTCGGATACACCCCTGGGCATACTCTCAGCATGCTTCGTCGTCCCGGTCAGGGATAGCATAGTCACACCCGACGGCGAGGGGATAATGGACGCCGTCAGAGCCCAGGCTGTCATATTCCAGCACGGTGGCGGCGTCGGCTTCGACTTCAGCGAGATCAGGCCCGCAAACGACGTGGTTCTAACCAGCGGTGGAACGGCGAGCGGCCCCCTCAGCTTCATGAGGCTATTCGACCTGAACACCGAGGTGATAAAGCAGGGTGGCAGGAGGCGCGGCGCCAACATGGGTATAATGCACGTGTGGCACGCCGACGTGGAGGACTTCATAGTAGCTAAGACGGGGGAGTTGAAGGATGTGAACCTCCAGAACTTCAATATAAGCGTTGCAGTCTACGACGCCTTCATGGAGAGGGCCCTCAAAGGCGGGGAGTGGCCCCTAATCAACCCGAGGAAGACGGACGTCAGGGGGGAGAGGGACAGCCGCTACTACGCCATGGTCAGGGCCAGGCACTACCTCAGCGAGGAGTGGGTGCAAGAGTACATCCTAAGGGAGTTGGAGGAGAGGGGCGGCAGCATAGCCTTAGACGAGACCCTCCTCCTAACCTTCGATGAGGCCCTAGCCATAGCGGAGGCGGAGGGGGCGATAACAAGGTGGGTCAACGCCCGCAGCCTACTGGAGAAGATGGTCAGAGGGGCCTGGGAGAGCGGCGACCCAGGCATAATATTCATAGACGAGATAAACAGGAGGCACCCAGTATGGTATTTAGGAAAAATAAATTCAACAAACCCCTGCGTCTCCGGTGACACAAGGATCCTCACACCCGAGGGGTGGCTGGAGGCTAGGGAGGTATTCGAGAGGGCTAAGCGCAACGGGGTAGCTGTGGGCGTAGCCGTTGACGAGAGCGTGCTCGGCGAGGGAGGGGAGCCTGTAGCTTATAGGACTAAGTTGGTGACCATCTCCGGCGACGCCATGATATACAGGACCGCCCATGGCGACGAGCTAAGGCTGGGAATGCCTGTAGAGGTGGAGGCGTGGGTCTGGCATGTGGGCCGTAAGGATGCCTACAAGGTCAGGACGAGGGAGGGCTACGAGATAGTGGTCACAGCCGAGCATAAGTTCCTAACGCCCGATGGCTGGAGGGAGGCCTCCAACCTGAGGCCCGGCGATAGGATACTCCTAGCTAGGCTACACCCGGCGCTCCTTGATAGGGTGGAGTGGAGGGGTGTGGAGCTCGACGAGGACGTGGCCTTCGCCCTGGGCTGGCTCGTGGGCGATGGGACCCTGAATGAACACTATGTAGCGTGGTTCTTCAACAGGGACAAGGATAGGGCAGCCGAGGAGAGGGTTAGGAGGGGCATAGAGAAGCTGGGTGGCAACCCGCTATCCCACACAACAGTGCTCAGCGAGTCCGAGGTCAAAGTGCAATATAACAAGTCGACTAGGGTCTATAGGAGGGTTGTAGAGCTACTCGGCGGCACCCTTGAGCATAGCAGGGATAGGAGGCTACCGGAGATAGTGTGGAGGCTGAAGCCGCGCAGCCTCGCAGCGTTCCTGAGGGGGCTCTTCACCGCCGACGGGTACGTTGATAGCGATAAGGCGGTTAGGCTTACGAGCGCCTCCCTAGAGCTGCTAAGGGAGGTTCAAGTGCTACTCACAGTATTCGGTATAGCATCGACAATACACGAGAGACCCTACCCCGCCGAGCTCAAATACGTAACCAAGGATGGCGAGGAGAGGGTCTACAGGTCGGAGGGCTACTACGAACTTGTAATTAAGGGGTATAGCAGGAGGCTCTTCAAGGAGCTCATAGGATTCGAGAGCATCGAGAAGATGGAGAAGCTCACACTGGCGAAGACGAAGAGGGACAGCGTCTGGGCCACCGTGGAGTCAGTCGAGTACGTGGGTGTCATGGACTTCTACGACTTCACGGTGCCGGGGATCCACGCCTACATAGCTAATGGTGTGCTAAACCACAACTGCGGAGAGGAGCCCTTGCTGCCGTGGGAGAGCTGTAACCTTGGTAGCATTAACTTGGAGAGGTATGTTGTCGAGGGGGAGGAGGGCCCTGCTATAGACTGGGAGGGGCTGGCAAGGGATGTTAGGG
>JALSQM010000146.1 GCA_026985385.1 Acidilobaceae archaeon
AGGGTCGGCTGCGAATGGCTCCTCGATACCCCTAAGTCTAAGCTCCACCATTACCTCTTGAAGCTTCCCATTAAAACCGTAAATGTAGACTGTGCCCTCCCTCAGGCCCCTCTCGACCAGTGATAGGAGAGCCGCCAGCGCGTCCCATTCACTCCACCTACGCTGGCTCATGGGGCTGCCATAGGTTGCATCGAGAACTAGGACGTCGAGGTCCATCATAGGGCTCGTCCCCGGCATCTTGAAGTCGCCCGTGTAGCCAACCCTGTAGTCGCGGCCCTCAACCATTACTTGAGCGCTTCCAGCTATGTGCCTAGCCCTAAGCAGCGTTATGGATTCATCCTCCACCTCTACGGGTTTAGAGTAGGGTAGCTCAAGCCTCTTGTGATCAGGTACATGCTTCCCCAGCACCTCTAAGAACCTATAGGTGGTGGGGGTGGCTATTACGAACAAAGCCCTTCTAATACTAGAGGATAACCCGATCGTGTGATCCTCGTGGGCGTGGGTGACGACCCTCAGTAATCTACCAGCAAAACCATCCGCCTCAACTAGAGAACCCAGTAGTATAGCGCCCCTCCTCGTCACACTGGCGAGCCCCGGTATAGGCTCGTCCCCCAACCCAGGCCTGCCCCGGCCCTACGGGCTCCCGGAAGAGGCTAAAGGAGGATTCAAGGCTCAGGTGCCGTGGCTCCCTCTCCCGTGCTACCCTACATGAATGCTCTCAATTGCTGGGTGATGGGCGTGTTCTTGTGAGTTTAGGGGCTTTAAGCGCCGGGGAGCGGTTGGAAGCCAGCCTGGGGTCCTTGGTACTAGCATGGAGAGGATCCTCTCTACCCTGGGCCTTGTCATGTAGGCTATCACGGCTGCGATCACTATCGCTACCACAGCCCCGGCGAGCGCCTCCTTGAGCCTTGCAGTCACGGCGGGGTAGCCGCATGGTGGGTTCAGGTTGTAGGCTAGATCCAGCGTGGCCGTGAAGGCCTCGTTTATACCGTCGTACTCGATTCTACCTACGATCTTAAAGGGTAGCCCCCCTTGGGGGCCGGTGTAGGCTTCTATAGTGCTGGGGGGAGCCGATGTGGTTGCAGCCCACCCTATAGCGTTGCACTTGTAAACCTCCTGGCCGGCTCTAGTGGCGAGCACGTAGATGACACTGGATCTGGAGTGTATCTTGCTCCAGGCAGGGCTTGAGCCGGGAGGAGCCCTTAGAGTGGCGCCTACTAACTCGACTGCCCTGCTTAGTATCCCGCTCTGAATATAGGATCCCAGGCTCGTCCCCATAACGAAGCTCGGGTATATGTCTAGTATGTAGACTGAGCCTGCCACCTCACCGTTAGGGTAGAACCTTGCAAGGAGGCGAGCGTAAACAGTGTCTACACCATAGAGTAGGAGGGGCCCGCTCTTGACGTGTGCCGTCACGGTAATCGTGTAATCTAGATAGGAGGGGCCCTCCTTGCTTCGGTCTCCGGGGTCTGTTGCATGTACAGCCGTAGCCGTAAGTATCAGTATAGCCACGATAACTCCAACTAGGGCTGTCCTAAGGGCGATCAAGCCCCTATGCACAGTAAGGCACTCCCCCGACCTCCTGCTTCTTAGGGCGAGCCTAGATGGCGCCGGGATCCTCTATGCGCTACTTCCCCTGCTTATATCTCTCAATGGCCTTCTGAATCCGCTCCCTCGCTTCCTTGGCGCTCCTCCATCCAGTCACCTTAACCCACTTACCTGGCTCCAGCTCCTTGTAGTGCTCGAAGAAGTGTCTTATACGCTCCTTCAAGCTCTCGGGTATATCTTCGACGTCCTTCCAGTCCTTGTAATATGGGTCTAGCTTAGGCTTCGGCACCGCTACTATCTTCGAGTCGGGGCCCTCCTCGTCCTCCATGTCTAATACTGCTATGGGCACCACCTCTATAATCGTGCCCGGTGCTACGGGCTCCCTACTTATGACGAGGACGTCGACTGGATCCCCGTCCTCCTCTAGGGTGCCGGGTATGAAGCCGTAGTTGAAGGGGTAGTGCATGCTCGTGTAGAGGAACCTATCCACCTTAACCATGCATGCCTCTTTATCGAACTCGTACTTCACGCTACTCCCCATGGGTATCTCTATGACGACGTTAACAATGTCAGGTGCATCGCTTCCAGGGCCTAGCTTGTCTAGGCAGCCCATACCACACACCGTGCTACGTCTTACCACACCATCTTTATAAACCTGGGATGAGGCGGGGCTCTGTCGGACGACCCTGAACAGGGGAGGAGGATGAGAGCATGTCCAAGCCCTTCTACGTGAGGTTCGAGGTGCCCGAGGATCTGGCGGAGAAGGTATATGAGGCCGTGTCGAAGGCCAGGGAGACCGGTAAGATAAAGAAGGGCACCAACGAGACAACCAAGGCCTGCGAGAGGGGGCAGGCCAAGCTAGTCATAATAGCTGAGGACGTAGACCCACCAGAAATAGTGGCCCACCTACCCCTGCTCTGTGATGAGAAGAAGATACCCTACGTTTACGTCCCAAGCAAGAAGAGGCTAGGCGAGGCCGCGGGCATAGAGGTGGCGGCGGCCTCAGCAGCCATACTAGACCCCGGCGATGCAGCCAGCCTAGTGAACGAGATAATAGAGAAGGTAAAGGAGCTCAGAGCAAAGGCTGGAGTCTAAAGCCTAGGAAACGCCTACTAGGCATGTAACCCCACCAAGATCTTCCTAAAGCGGTCTCGGTATCCCCTTTTTCGGTCCGCAAAGGGATCCCCTTAAGAGTCTCCCCCTAGCACTTCCAGCGCTACTCGAATTCTCGTCATTAATGCGAATCAATTAGGGATCCTCGACCTAAGAGTCCTACCTAGCCTGGGGTGAAAGACCGTATAGTCGAGTATAGAGCTGGGAAATCTTAGACCCCCGGGGGTTGCGATGGGAAGCTGTGGATGCTATCAGTGGATAGTGAGCGCCCTTAATATCCTCCCCCAAGTCCTCGGTGTTAAAGGTCAGGTGGGGGGAGGATGGCGGAGGACAGGGCTAGCTTCAACAAGGCTGTGGAGGAGGCTGGCATACTGTTCATCGAGTACCCGGTGAGCGGGGTTTACCCTTACCTACCATTTGGGGCTAGGATGTTTAAGAAGCTTCAGAGGATGCTGGAGGAGCTATTGGAGGAGACTGGCCACGAGCCCATTGCGTTCCCGAGCCTGATACCGGTATCACTCTTCAAGAGGGAGGTCGACTTCTTCAAGGGCTTCTCGCCAGAGGCCCTCCTAGCGGAGAGGACCCTCAGCGGGAGGGAGCTTGACGAGGCCCTGATACTGAGGCCCACAAGTGAGGTTCCCATTTACTACGTGTACTCCCACATAATAAAGTCCTGGAGGGATCTCCCCTTGAAGGTATACCAGAACGTGACCGTCTACCGGATAGAGACGAAGGCTACAGCCCCCTTCTTCAGGCTCCGCGAGGTGACGGGGTTCAGCGAGGAGCACGCCTTCGCTAGGGACGAGGAGGAGGCCGCTAGGATATTCGATGACGCAGTGAGGATCTACTCCAAGTTCATAGACATGCTCGGCATCCCCTACCTCGTAGTGGAGTCCCCACCCTGGGATCTATTCCCGGGGGCGAGGAGGAACTGGGACTTCGTGACGATACTCCCAGACGGTAAGCTGTTGGAGCTCGCATCGGTGATAGACCTAGCCCAGAAGTTTGCCAGGGCATTCGAGATAATGTACCAGGATGAGAGCGGTAATAACAGGTATGTGAACCAGGTAACCTACGGTATAGGACTCGACAGGATCCTCGGAGCCCTCTTATGGCTTGGAATGGATAAGAGGGGCTTCGTGCTCCACCCACTCATAGCTCCCATAGACGTTGTCGTAATCCCCATCTACTACAGCGAGGAGGAGAAGGCCCAAGTCATGGGGTACATTGAGGGGAGGGTGCTACCACTCCTAAGGGAGGCCGGGCTCCGCTACTACGTAGACACTAGGGAGAGGACCCCGGGCTACAAGTACTACTACTGGGAGAGCAGGGGGATCCCGTTCAGGGTCGAGGTGGGTAGGAGAGAGGCCTCCGAGGGCACGGTGACCCTCTTCAGGAGGGACTCCCTGGAGAAGAGAACCCTGCAACTAGACTCGCTGGTGGACGCTATCAGGGAGGCTTCACGCGACTACGCTGAGAGCCTCGCGGCGAGGCTGAGGGAGAAGGCTGCCGCACTGCTGAAGGAGCACGCCCTAATACTGGATGTACCATTCGAGAGGGAGGAGTGCCTCAGGATCGAGGAGGAACGGGAGGTAACCACTATAGGGAGGATCGTTGCAGTAAAGGGTTTCGACGAAGGACTCGTAGGCAAGGTGCTCTTCGGGCGTAAGTACTAGGGTTTCACTATGACTCTGAAGGTGTCCCCCTCAAGACTTCTCTCGAAAGCCTCAACTGCATCCTCGAGTGGGTAGGAGGCGTCCACCACCGGCTCCACGGCACCACTACTAAGCAGCTTGAGGGCCTCGCGGAACTCCCTGAAGGTGCCGCACCTGGTACCTATGAGCCTCAGCTCCTTCACCACGGCCTCCGTCAGGGGTAGGGGGGCCTCGCCTCCAGGGGTCGACTTCAAGTGCACGACTCCCCGGGGCCTGGCGAGTTTTACCGCGAGCCTCACACCCTCATTACTACCGGTGGCCTCGAAGACCATGTCGAACCCAAGCCCGCTCCACGTCTCGCTCCTCCCAATCTCGACTGCCTCCTCGAAGCCTACAACCCTGAACCCCATGGACCTCAGCCTGCCAGCCTTCCTGGAGCCCTCTCTAGCCACGATCACGGGCTCAAAGCCCCTAAGCCTCAGAACCTGCGCTGCCAAGAGGGCTATGAAGCCCGTGCCTAGTATGGCTACGCTCCAACCCTCCCTAGGAGGCTCCTGGCTGAAGGCATTCAACACCGCGGCCAAGGGCTCAGCAGCGAAGGCTCTCTCATGAGGCATCCCATGTACGTGAAGCGCGCCAGCAGGCGCAATGAAGTACTCGGCCATGCCACCATCAAAGTCTATGCCAAGAGTCCTCCTATGCGGGCAGTGGGTGTAGAGCCCAGCCCTACAGAGGGGGCACTCACCGCAGGCGAAGTTTATCTCGCTCACAACACTAGCCCCAACAAGGTCGTCGGGCCCCTCGACGACCACACCGCTAACCTCATGGCCGGGGATTAGAGGCCTCTTAAACAGGGGATAACTCCCACGATAGAACGCCTTATCAGTACCGCAAATACCAACGGCGACGCTCCTAACCAGCGCCCATCCCCTAGGTGGGGAAGGCCTATCAACGTCGACAACCCTCAAATCACGGGGCCCAAAGAGAACCGCCGCACGCAACCGCGGGCCCACCCCACGCAACCCACCCCGGCAGCCCCTATTACCCCGGGCAACCCACAACCCCAAAAGGCGGGGGCCCGTAGCTCAGCCAGGATAGAGCGCCGGCCTCCGGAGCCGGCGGTCCCGGGTTCAAATCCCGGCGGGCCCGCCACATTACTTTTCACTTTTCCTAGTTCTCTTTATTGTAGTTGTTTTGAATCCTCAGAAGCTAGAAAAGCGATATTAGGTTATTTGACTCATTATTCATATAGGGTGCTTTTATGGCCAGCATTGAGAGTATTGCACGTGTACTAGGGATTACCGTTAAGGACGTTGAGAGGAGAGCTCTTCGTGCCCTTATTCGTGAGGAGTTACGTCATATTAGGGCAGAGAAGATCTTGATCTTGGCGCGTTACGGTGTAAGGGAGTTCAGTGAGCTATGGCGAAAGATTGAGGAGGGAACCATAGACGATACCGTTGCTCACGATGATATTGTTAGACTCGACTACCTAGAGCATAAGGAGAGAGAGCTGGAGAAGATTCTAAGGGAGCTGGAGAAGAAATGAGCAATAACACCTGCAGGGATATAGATAAGCTCTATATTAGTCTAGCCCGTATAGCTGAAGAAGAGTTCCCAGACATCATAGAACATGCTGAAATTAGGGGAGACAGGCTTCGCTTATATATTGCTGATGGCAGCTTCCTCGATGTATGGTTTAGTAGGAGAATTCCATGCAAGTACGCTTTTCATTGGGAGCGCCGTCACCTTGGTAATACAGTCTATCGATGGGATAATGCCGCTCATAGAACGTTGAAGGAACTAGAGACGTTTCCGCATCACTTCCATGAGGGAGCACAACATAATGTGCGCCCATTCAAGCCTAAAGAAACTATGAAGGACACATTGAGGGTAATACTTGAATACGTCAGACAGCACGTTCAAGGCATTTAACTTTACTTAAGTAACGTAACCTAGGTAAGCTTCATGACATTTATAAGTTCTTCTTATGAATTCTTCAGTTTCAATAAGAGTGTTATCTCGCTACAATAATGTTAATCGCATTTGGCTGAAACTTAAAGTAGTGCAAACTTCAAGCTCGTTGTCCCGCATACCTAGATAATAGGTATGAAAACCATACATACCCGTCCCAAAATTCCCTTAGTCCCTGGGACAGAAGTATTTAAGTACTGGCCCCCGGAGCCAGTGGTCCTGAGCTCGAAATCCCAGCAGGTCCGCCACCAAGCACATCCAAACCGTCGCTACAATACGCTGAAAGCGTATCGAAAGCCGGGACCGTAAAACGGTGCCGACCTAGTATCAATATTGATGATCATAGTTGTTTACGGTCAAGTTAGGTTCCTAGGTAGAATGTTTGTAGTGTAGTCATAGTATGTGCTTTAATTCTTTGTCAAAC
>JALSQM010000147.1 GCA_026985385.1 Acidilobaceae archaeon
TTGGAGGCCGTGTCGTCCGAGAAGCTCTACGGCCGCTACTCGCAGCTCCTAGCGAGGGCCGTCCTCCTGGCTAGGGAGTGGGGCTACAACCTCTCCGAGGCACTTAGCTACCTGGCTGGCAGCATAAGGGAGACGGCGTTCAGGGAGGTAGTCCAGAGGCTCGCCGCCACCATAAGGCTTGGAGCCGACCTAGAGAAGTTCCTGGACAGCGAGTACGACACGCTCTTCCACGAGTACGAGTACCACTACCAGAGGATGATGAATAACCTCAGGGTACTCCTGGGGGTCTACGTCTCAGTTATGGCGGCCCTCGTATTCGCAATATCCAGCTTCACGCTACTCGAATTCTTCTTCGGGGGCTCCGCGGGGGTCCTAGTTAAGACATACGTCGTCAGCCTCGCCTCCGTGACGGCGCTCGGGGCCATTATAATACTACTGCTGCCCAGGGAGTACTTCGAGGTTAAGGGTAGGGAGTCTAGGGAGAACAGGCTGGTGTTCCTCATAGACACCCTAGCAGCCGCGGGGGCCCTCCTAGGGGCCGCTGCCGCCGCCCTCTACCTCCACGGCAGGCCCGTTAACGCTAAGACCCTGGGGATAGCGCTGATACTCGCGGGGGCCCCAACGCTCCCCGCCGGCCTCCTGGCCCTCCGCTACGAGTCATACGTCCAGGACATAGACGTGTTCTTCCCAGTATTCATCAGGAGCCTGGGGAGCTTCATAGCGACCATACCAAGCCTCAAGGAGGCGATACGCCAGGTCCTCAGAGCGGATCTCGGCAAGCTCACGAAGCTCCTACTGAGGTTCAGGGCGAGGCTCGAGAACGAGGTTCCACCGAGGATAGCCTGGAGGAGGTTCTCCATAGAGTGTGGGAGCGAGCTGGTGAGGAGGGGGTCAAGGATCTTCCAGGACACCGTGGACTACGGCGGGGACACGGTTCTCGCGGGGAAGCTTGTATCGGACCACAACAACGCACTACTCAGGCTCAGGAGGCTCAGGGCCCAAGTGTCCTCGAACTTCACCTCGACAGCGATAATAGTGCATGCATCAGTCGTTGCGATATCGATATTCATCCTAGGCCTGACAGGCTACTTTAACGCGCTCCTCCACAAGCTCGCAGGCCAGCTGCCGGGCAGCGTGGCACCCATGATGATCGTGTCGCCAGTCAACATGGAGTTCGTGAGCAGGGCGATATACGTCTTCACGGGGGCCCTGGCGATTATAAACGCCTACCTCATATCAATAGTTAGACCCTACAGCACCCGGGGCTTCTGGCTCTTCTACGCGGTACTACTACTGGTAACGGGTGCAACCAGCTACCTGAGCGACACCATACTCTACTACGTGCTGAAGACAATGACGGGCCTACCCCAGATCCCAATCCCCACAAGCTGAGCAGCCGCCTCCAAGGCGGGGGGCTCTCCTATTAGGCTGGTAGACCCGCCGGAGCCGGTGCTGGGTTCCGGGTGTTAGGAGCCTATGTAGGTTAGCTGGATCCTCCTGCTGCGTGGCCCGTCTCCCTCGACTAGCAGGATCCTCTGCCATGTCCCCAGGGCGGGCCTCCCTCCCCTCACGGGTATGACCCTGCTGTCCCCCATGAAGCTCGCGGCTAGGTGGGCGTGTGCGTTGTTGTCGATCCTGTTGTGCATCCAGTCCCCGCCGGGCCTGAAGTACTCCTCTATAACCCTCACTATGTCCTCGAGCAGCCCGGGCTCGGCCTCGTTTATCGTTACAGCCGCCGTGGTGTGTGGAACCCTCACCACTAGGATGCCGTCGCCAGCCCCCACCTCGGAGAGCCACCTCTCCACCTCGCGTGTAACATCTACGGCCTCAATCCTCCTCCGCGTGGAGACCCGTATCTCCCCGTGGAGGATCCTCAGCTCCAACCGGGTACCCCCTCCTAGCCACGCTTTACTCCTCCTTTTAGGCTCCCCGCGGCGCTGGCCCCCCGGGAGTGCGGCTGTTGGAGGCGCCCCTACCCGCTCTCGTGGCGAGGCTCAGGCTGAGGGCGCGCGGGGCCTCGCAGGGCTCGGAGATAGCTGGGCTCTACGACGAGGTTCTAGGCGCGGCCGAGGAGGCCGCCGCCAGGCTCGAGGGGGCCTGCGATATCCTCGGCTGCCACTCTATAGTGGAGGCGTTCAAGCGCGAGGCCTCCAGGCTCCTCGGGCTCGTGGAGGAGGATCCCTACAGCGCCTACGACAGTGTTAAGGAGTTCGCGGAGAGGCTCATATTCGAGTCGGCGGCCCGCCGCTACCAGGCCCTGGCCGTGGAGGCCCTCGCGGGAGGCGGGGCATTAGCTGTCGCATTACCGGCGCTCGCAGTAGCCTCCTCCGCTGGATCCCCGGCCAGCCTCCTCCTAGGCTTGACGGGGGCTATACTGGCACTGGCCGCGGCTATGCTAGCGGCCTACTCTGTCTCGCCGCTCCTAACGATTGCAGGCGCTGCCCTAGCACTAGCTGGGACGCCGGGACCCCTATACGGGGCCCTGATAGGTGGGGGAGCGGTCCTCGCAGTGTTGAGCATGCTGTATAAGCGCTCTACGCGCCCCGCGGGGATCCGACGGCCTTCAGTAGGCTCTCAACCTCCTCCTCGACCTCCCTAAGGGTGGCGTGGATCCTCTGCCTCTCGCCCACGTAGACCACCTTATGGCCGCACTTCTCAAGCATGGATGCTATGGCCTTAGCACCCACTCCACCCCAGCTGTAGGAGCCCAGCACCGCGGCCCTCCTGGGGGCGGAGGCCTTCTCGCAGATGAGGCCCACCAGGTACTCGATGAGCGGGTAGGGGTCTGCCTCGTAGGTGGGGAGAGCTATGACTAGCAGCTCGGAGTCCGCTATATCGGCTAGGGTATCCGCTATACTCGGCCTCTTCGAGTCCGTGAAGCCGTACACGCTCACCCTATAGCCGGCCTGGCTGAGGGCCTTGGCTGCGTGGAGGGCGAGCCTCTCAGTGCTCCCGTACATGCTTGCGTAGACTACGACGGCCTTCCCCTCCACTAGCTCGCCCGAGGAGATCCTCCTGTAGTGATCCATAATCAAGCGGGGATCCTTCCTCCAGACTAGCCCGTGCCCTGGAGCCACTATTGAGGGCTCGACCCCGAGCTTCGAGAGTTTGTCGAGCGCCTTAACCACGAATCCCCTATACCTGCCGACCACGGTCACCAGGTACTTCTTAGCCGTGTAGAGGTACCAATCCATATCCCTACACTCATCGTCGAAGACTGCCCTCGGGATACCGTAGCCTCCGAAGGCATCGCACGTGAGGAGCACCGAGTCGCCCTCGACGTAGGTGAACATCGTCTCCGGCCAGTGGATCCAGGGGGCGTATATGAACTTCAGCTTGTAACCTCCCAGCGCCAGCTCCTCCCCGTCCCTGACGGGCCTGAACCTCTCCGCGGCCACCCTCCCACCCATTATCTTGAAGGCCATGGGATGGCCCAGTATCTTGGCGTCCCTAGCCCATGAAGCCACGAGGGGGAGGCTGCCTGTGTGATCGGGCTCCATATGGTGGACTACTATGTACTTCAAATCCCCCGGGTCTAGGAGGCCCTCGAGGATCCTGAGGAGCTCTGAGGCGTAGACCCTCTTCCATCCATCGAAGAGTATGAAGCCCTCGCCGGTGTCGAGTAGGTAGGCGTTATAGGTTATGCCCTCAGGTATCTCCCAGAGCCCCTCAAAGTAGTGTGTGGAGGAGTCGTCGACCCTGAGGATCGCTAGGTTGTCAGTAATCCTCCCAACGGTGGTGCCAGCCAAGGTATCGCACCGTAGGCCTTGCGTTGCAGTTGTTTAAAAGTGCTCCTTTATAAGAGAAGGGCTTTCCCACCGCTGCTCCTCGAAGGCGGGTACTCTAGAGTATATGCTCTATGCCGAAGAGGATCCCTAGGGCTTTGCCGAAGAGGAAGCTCCCGAAGGCCGTGCCCAGCATTAGGAGCGCCGACTCCAGGAACTCCCTCGTGAAGCTCTTACCCTCCACCACCACGCTGTAGAACGTGAAGGCAGCTATGAGGCCCGCCGCCAGCGTGAGGCTTATGGCGAAGGCTAGGTACATGTCTGATGTTAGGAAGTATGGGAGGGCTAGGAGTATCACTGAGAATATGTAGGAGACCCCGGTCGCGAGGGCGCTCGTTGGCGGGTGGGTCTCACCCGTGTGCTTGGCCTGGACGTAGGCCGCCCCAGCCATTGATAGGGCCGCTGAGAAACCCACGACGAGGCCTGCTATACCCGCTATTATGGTCTTCGAGGTGGCCCCGAGGAAGCCGGCGTGTACACCGCTTATCTCAACTATGGCGTCCGCCAGGCCTAGCGCTATGAAGCCCATGTACTTCACCCTCACGTCCTCTATCTGCTTGATCAGCTCCACCTCGTGCTCCTCCTCCTCCCTCATGATCTCCTCGACCCTCCTAGCGAGCTCCTCGTCCCTGGCTAGCTCGAGGAACCTCCTGTACCACCTGACCGCATCCTCCTCACCCCTCTCGAGTAGCTGGAGGACGAAGACAGGGCCCAGGATCTTGTAGGCTAGGCCTACGAGCCTAGGGCTCACCGCCGAGTCCCCGCCGCAGTCCCCGCCTGCGAGCCTCCTCCAGAACTCGTAGTGCCTCCTCTCCTGCTCCGCTATCCTGAGGAGCACGCTGCGCTGGGCCTCGTCCCTCACCTGGGAGGCTAGGGCCTCGTAGACCCTCCACGCCCTCAGCTCCTCCCTACAGAACTTCCTCGCAAGCTCGAGTAGCTCCCCCTCAAGCAAGGAGGCCGACCCCCACGGGTTCCCTGGGGGAGGGGTTGAGGCTAATGAGCGCTCACTCAGCGGCCCTCAACGAGCCTCCTAACGGCGGCCGCCACCTCACCGCTTAGCAGCCTCGAGGGCACCCTCTTACCCAGGTACCTCCTATCTATGGGGTCGCTAGCATACATGGCCTCGCTTATGACCCCCGAGAACTCCGCCGGGGGGAGTATGGCGGCCGCCCTCACCTGGCCCGGCTTTATCTCCTGGATGTTAGTCACTATCGTGAATGCCGCCCTCCCCGCAGAGGCCCTCGTAACCTTTAGCCTCGTGCCGGGGAGATCCTCTACCCTCACAACCTCTACACCGACAACGTCGACGGCCCACTCCGGCCTGTTATCATCCCCCAGCCTGATCCTGGAAGGTAGACCCGCCAGGACCGAGAGGGCCCACCTTATCTCGGCGAACGCCATCGCCTGGCCCCCCTCCAGCCTCGGCCTCTGAGCTGGTATGAGCAGGCCGGCAAGCCTCCTAGCGGCCCCCGCCACCCACTCTACATCCTCAGAGACGGCGAGCATATCGGCTGGGAGGAAGCTATACCTAGCCCTGAGCAGCCTCTTGCGGGCCTCGCTGATGACGCCCAGGGCCTCCTGCCTCCTAACAGGCCATGGGAGCCCCCACTGCCTGACCCTCCTCTCCAAGACCTCGACCGCGTAGAGCGCCATGAGGATCCTATAGTCCCTAGCCGTATCCAGCCCCTACCACCCTGCGATGCGGCGGGGCCCCTGCAGCCCTTAATGCGTGTCATCCCGCGCCGCCAGCGCATCGCGGGGGCGCGGGCCTGGAACAAGCGTTCGCAACACCCCTAGGTACCACCTGTGGCTCCACCTAGGCATTTGCCACTGCAGCCTGCCTGGTTTGTAGTTGGAAAGTGGAACATGTACCCCCCTTGACAAGATCCCAAAATAGACCCACAGCTATACACATAGAGAGGGTGTCGGATACTGGGCTTAGAGTGGCCCGCCTCTGAGGCCCTGAGGCCCCTTGGAGCCCTGGCTTGCGCCAGGCTGGGGCTCCCCCAGCCCCCTTTAAGGGGGGTTAGGCTCCTCCTCCTACTCGATACTAGCCCCTCTGTAGACGGTGGCGCCCTTCATCTGGCCAGGAGGGTTGCGGGCCTCATAGTCGAGTCCCTACCCCGCGGCAGCGTTGGGGTCGCCGGCTTCTGCTCTAGGGTACGGGAGGCCCGGGAGGGTGACCCCTTATCCCTGAGGGTGTGCCGCGGCACTAACCTGGAGGCGGCCCTCCGCTACGCCGTCGAAGTCTCCAGCGGCTACGACGCAGTCGTACTTCTGACCGACGCGAGGCCAACCGTGGGATCCAGGCGGCCTGAGAGGCTCGAGAGACTCGCCTCGGAGCTGGGGGGCAAATTAGTTGTTGCTGGTGTCGGAGACTACGATCGCGACATAGCGGGGAGACTCGCCTCCGCATCGGGTGGGATCGCCCTAAAGCTCCCAGGGAGGGAGTGGGAGGCTGCATCCCTGGTACTCGTAGCCTCAGGGGCATATGAGTGGTGGATCCTTGAGGTGGCGGTAGCCCACCCGCCGTGGCTGAGCGTGGTAGCCCCAGGCGTTAGGGAGGGTCTCCCAGGATGGAGCTTCGTATCCGTGCCACCGAGGCCGCCGGCCGGCGGGATCCCCCTCCTCGTCGCTGCTAGGGAGGGCTGGGAGCCCCTGCTCAGGGGGCGCTTCTCACTGCCGATCCTAGCGGGGCTCGCGGTCAGGGAGGGCGGCGTGCTCGCCAGGAGGTGGAGGCCCATCGGCACGGTGAGCGTTGACGCAGCCAGAGGCGGCTTGGAGGGGGTCGAGGAGGTGGCGGGGGTGGCGTAGGGTGGAGGCCACCGTG
>JALSQM010000148.1 GCA_026985385.1 Acidilobaceae archaeon
CGAGGTGCTGGAGAGGCCTCCCGACTACGTTGTGATACCAGAGCCGAGCGGCCTCAGCCACCCCTGGCACGGCCATAAGGGGCTCCTATGGGCCAGGATCAGGGTCAGGGGGAGGAACGCCCATGCAAGCACCCCCTGGATGGGTAGGAACGCCTTCCTCCTAGCGGCACGCCTAGCCCTGGAGCTGCAGGGGATCCTGGCGTCGATGCTATCCGGTAGGAGGAGCAGGTACAAGACCGAGCCCCCCGAGGCCTCCCAGTCAACATTCGCCATAGGCGGTGAGGCCTGCGTGCCAGGCGGCGGTAAGGCGAACCAGGTGCCTGGAGAGTTCGCATTCACGATCGATAGGAGGCTCATACCCGAGGAGAGCCTGGAACAGGCTAGGGCGGAGCTGGAGGCGGCCCTCCGCTGGGCCTCCACGGGCCTTGGAGGCGTCGAGTACGACCTGGAGATCATAAACGAGTCCGAGCCCGCAGTGAATGAGCCGGGGGAGCTCCTAGAGGCGCTCAGGGAGGCGGCCTCACGGGCTGGGGTGGAGGTCGGAGAGCCCCTCATATGCCCGGGAGGCCTGGATCTCCACTACTACACGGCCATAGGCTCTAGGGCCCTAGCCTATGGGCCCACCTGCTACACCGCTCACGCGCCAGACGAGTACGTCTCCATCGAAGAGATCGAGAAGCTGATAGTGACCTTCCACGCCCTAGCATTCGATAGGAGCGTGTGGCCCGAGGAGACAGCGTAGAATAGATACACGCTATTACTCTGCCCCACCTCTTTGTCCCTACCGCTTCATCCTGCTTGAGACTACAGCATATTGCATCTGCGGTGGGGACTCCACCTCGCCCACACGGGTTCCGGCGCCCCTATGGTGTCGTGGGTGGCAGTTGAGGCCAATGGCACGGGCTTCCCGTCTACGTTCAACCCCACAGGGCCTAGAGTGTGGCCCCCATCACCCCGCAGGACTTCTCCGACATGGAGGGACACAGTCTGAAGTATTTAAAAGGTTCCTACCCCAGGCCCCTCGCAGGGTGCAAGGGTCATGGGCGTTTTCTATGTGACAACGCCGATCTACTACCCCAACGCCCCACCCCACATAGGTCACGCGTATACGACCGTCTACGCCGACGTACTTGCTAGGTACCACAGGCTACTCGGCGACGAGACCTTCTACCTCACCGGCACTGACGAGCACGGCTTGAAGCTGCAGAGGGTGGCTGAGAGGGCTGGTAAGAACCCCAAGGAGCTAGTTGACGAGATGGCCCTAGTCTATAAGAGGTACTGGGCCCAGCTCGACATCAGCTATGACAGGTTCATAAGGACGACTGACCCCGACCACGAGGAGCTCGTTCGATGGGCCCTTAGGGAGATGAGGAGTAGGGGCTACATCTACAAGGGCAGGTACTCGGGCTGGTACTGCGTTGACTGCGAGAAGTTCTACAGCGAGGGAGAGTACGTCGTGGTCGAGGGGAAGCCCCACTGCCCCATCCACCGGAAGCCCCTCGAGTGGGTGGAGGAGGAGACGTACTACTTCAAGCTGAGCGTGTTCGAGCAGCATCTGAGGAAAACCATACCAGAGAGGGTCTACCCCGACTACTATGCGAGGGAGGTGCTCGGGAAGCTGGATAAGGAGGGCCTCAGGGATATCAGCATCTCAAGGCCGAGATCCAGGGTTTGGTGGGGCATACCTATACCCTGGGATCCCGAGCACACCACCTACGTCTGGTTTGACGCTCTACTAAACTACCTGACGGGTGCTGGCCTGCTCTCGGATAGAGGGAGATTCGAGAGGCTCTGGAGCAATGTGCACCACGTGATTGGGAAGGACATACTCTGGTTCCACACCGTCATATGGTTCTCCATGCTGGAAGCCCTCGACATATCCCCGCCCCGCCGCGTCATAGTGCACGGGTTCCTCATCAATAGGGGGTTGAAGATGGGTAAGTCCGCCGGCAACGTCATAGCCATAGAGGATCTGGTAGAGCGCTACCAGGGGAGCGATGGCGCCCGCTACGTGCTCATGAGGGTCTTCAACCCGGGTAAGGACGTTGATATATCATTCGAGCTATTCGACAGCATCTACAACTCCGACCTAGCAGACAACCTTGGCAACCTCGTTAGGAGGGTCTCAACACTTGCACTCAGAAAGCTGGGGGGCCTAGTCGAGGCTTCAGGGGTTGACGGCCGCATAGAGAGGGCTGTCGAGAGGGCGTTAGAGGAGTACGCGAGCCACATGGAGTCCTTCGACGTGTCAAACGCTATCCAGAGCGTCATGGCGGCCCTCAGGGAGGCGAATGCCTACATAAACGAGACTAGGCCCTGGGAGAAGGCTAGGCCCTCCGAGGAGCTCTACAGCCTACTCGAGGCCATTAGGGCTGCGGCGAACGCCCTCCAAGTAGTGATACCGAGGGCAGCAGCTAGGACGGCTGCAGCGCTCGGCTTCGAGTTGGACAGGCCTGATAGGGGTTTAGACTCCCAGAGGGTCTATAAGGTGAGGGAGTCACCTATACTCTTCAAGAAGGTGAGGGGATAACTCTCCCCTCACACCTGCTAGGCGCCAGCCCTGGAGGTGTCACACCTGGCCCTCGGGGAGGCGGTGGAGGAGGCGCTTGCAGTACTCGAGAGGGCCCTCGCCCTGCCGAGGTGGATTATAGCCTTCAGTGGCGGCAAGGACAGCACCGTGCTACTCGACATTACACTGGCCTTCCTCGACTCCTCCTGCAGCGGGAACCGCTGCCCCGATAGGGTCATAGTGGCGTATAGCGACACCCTAATGGAGTGGCCCCCGCTGAGGAGGTGGGCCCTCCAGGTTATGAGGGGAGCGGGATCCTGGGCCTCCTCTAGGGGGCTACCCGTCGAGTTCAGGGTGCTGCAGCCCGCCCCAGGGTGGAGCTTCCTCGAGCTGATAGTTGAGAGGGGCTACACCGCGCCGAGCCCCATGTTCAGGTGGTGCACGAACCACTTGAAGGCGAGGCCCGCTAAGAGGCTGGTGAGGAGCCTCGGGTGGGAGCCTAGGTCCACCGCTGTCCTGACCGGTGTTAGGCTGGAGGAGAGCTCCTCCAGGAGGGGGAGGGGCTGCCCCCTCTGCCGCTCGGCCCCCGGCTCCGCGGTGCCCCTAGTAGACTACGGGATCCCGGTGACTCCCCTCGCCTCCTGGAGCAGCGACGATGTCTGGGACTACCTAGAGGGCAGAGAGCCCGTCTGGGGTGGCAGCTTCAAGCCCCTACTCGAGATCTACGGCCCCCAGAGGAGGAGGAACCCCCCGCGCTTCGGCTGCGCCCTATGCCCCCTCATCAAGAGGGAGGACTCCGCCTGGCAGTTGGCTGAGAGGGGGCTCCTCGACCCCGAGGCCCCTAGACTGGCGAGGGAGTGGGTGAGCCTCTACATAAGGCTCAGCAGGGTTGAGCCTTGGAAGTGGAGGGAGCCCCGGGAGCCCCGGGGGAGGTTCAGGCTCCCCTACGGGAGGCTCAACTGGGAGGCCCGGAGGCTCCTACTAGAGAAGCTATTAGAATACGCATCCAGGAGCCCCAGCCTCTGCGAGGCCGTGAAACCCATGCTGGAGAGGCTGGGGCTAACCTGCCCTGGGGAAGCCGTAGAGCAACGGGGGGAGGCCACACTAAAACCCGCGGGCTAGCCTAGAGGCGCACCCGAGGAGTGGCCGCCTTGGAGTCTCAGGGAGCCGTGGATCTGGAGACGGTTAAGGAGTGGCTCGTAGAGGGGGTGGATAACCCCGAGAGGATGGAGCACGTCAAGTTCACCGTGCTGGAGGAGAGGAGGGAGAATGGCAGGCTCACGGCGTTCAAAGCCACGAGCCCCAGGATCCCGGTTAGCCTTTACGTAGCCGACCTGGGTGAGAAGCCCATACCAGCCCTTAGGGTGGTAGTAGAGACCGGGGTGGCGACTGTAGACCTCGAGCCCGAGGCCAAGCTTAGAGCCTACAGGCTCCTCCTACTCCTATCCAAGCTCCCCCTCATCAAGGTCTTCATCCACGGCTCCGAGCACTCCATAGCGCTGGCCGTGGACCTGGACAAGAGGAGCCTGGGTAGGGACGAGTTCAACGACGCTATAGCCGCTATCGCCATAGCGTATAACCTCCTCGTGAGGGAGCTGGGCCTCGAGGAGGAGGCGGGCGCCGAGGCCCTCAAGAACCTGCAGGAGCTAGCGGCGGCGCAGCTGCGTAGAGGCAAGAGTAGGAGCGAGGTTGAGGAGATGCTGGTGAGAGCGGGGATCCCACGCGAGCTTGCCGATAAGATAGTTGAAAGCGTATACGGACCCCACGGCGAGGAGGCATTCTACACCTAGCCCCCCTCACACCCCTCAAGAGCCTCGAAAAGCACCTTCTTGAGCGCCTCAGCGAACTCCCTGCTCCTAACGACGACGCCTACAACACCGCCACCGGGGCCGGGGAGCCCTATGACTACCCTGTCGCAGGCCACCATGTAGTCGAGGGTCACGCATGGAGCCCTGTGGACCTCAACGCCTAGGGAGCGGGCCTCCTCAAGCGCATCGGGGGGTATGGAGGCGCTCCTCGGCACAACGACGAGAGCCCCCACACCACGCTCGGCCAGCCTAGCCAATAGCTCCCTTAGGAGGGGCCATAGATCCCCCAGCCTCTCGAGGGCCTTGTAGGCGGAGAAGAGGGGCCTCTCAGGGCATGACTCTAAGATCGCCGAGGCCCAGGCGAGGGCCGATTCAAGGCCGTGGATGAGTAGCACCGACTCGCCGCTGGGCTGTTGCCTCGATAGCCCCGCCAGCTCTCTCGCGAGAGCCGCCAGCTCCTCCGCCTGCTTCCTAGCCTCGAGTATCCTACGCTCACCCTCGGCGGCCAAGGCCTCCTCGGGGGGTACTGGGGCGTAGTAGGGGCCCTCAGCCTTCACTAGGCCCCTCCACTCCAGGCTCCTCAGCACATCATAGACCCTCTGCTGGGGCACCCCGGACTCCCGGGCCACCTCGCGCGGCTGAGCCCTCCCGAGGCGTAGGAGCGCGAGGTACGCCCTGGCCTCGTATCCAGAGAGGCCGAGGAGCCCCCTCAACCTGGCTTCAATGCCCGCGTACTCCACCACATGGCCCCCTATACTGCTCCAGCCAACCGGAGTTTTATGAGGCTAGAGTATGCTGACGTCCTCGGAGACGTCCCCCCTACCGGGGGGTGCCTGGTGGGTGCTCCACTCGCCGATGGCGTCCACGTCGGCCCCCTTAGTCCTAGCGTTGCAGAGGTCTATCTTCACTATCGCTGGCAGCCTCGTCATGCTACCGAGCACTACGGCCTCCCCGGGGCTTAAGGCTGGGAGTACACTGGCTAGATCCTCGCTTAGCTGCTCGCTGGCGGCTTGTATGTACCTTATATCACTGGGCTCGACGACTCTCAATATGATCTTGTTATTCGTCTGCCCGAGCACGTCTGGGTCTAGGCCCTTAGGCCTCTGGCTCACGAGGACTAGGCCTACGCCGAACTTCCTCCCCTCCCTGGCGACCCTGGCGGCCCAGTACTTGGTTAGTGTGGACTCATCCTTCCTAACGAGTGTGTGCGCCTCCTCTATGACGGCTATGACGGGGGTGGGGTAGCCTTCGCGTCCGTCGCTCCTCCTCCACCTCTTCCTCTCCTCCAGTAGTAGCCTGAGATAGTGGGCTACCACGGCGTCGGCGCCCGCCTCGTCCACCTCGCTTAGATCGAACACAGTCAGCATGCCGGGTTTAACTATGTCCTCAAGTCTGGTGTGGTAGAAGGGGTCAAGCACGTCTCCATATATAGCCTTCACATCGTCGAGCTTGCTCTCCACGCCTATCACCTGCTTGTTGTCGGGGTTCCCAGCCTCCCTCTTGATGGAGGGGCTCCTCACGAGCTCCAGCACCCTCTCCAGGAACCTCGCGGGCTGCAGGTCGCCGCGGGCATACTCCTCGAGCGCCCTCTCCCAGGCGAGCCTTAGGAGCCTCTCCTGGACTATGGCGTTCTCCGGTAGCCGGGCTAGCCTCTTGAGCTCGGCGAAGGATAGGGTTACGGGGTTTATCTTGGCCCTCTGAACGTTGATCCTCCCCGGCACGAGGCCCTCCGCCGAGGCGTACTCCCCGTGGACGTCGAATATCACCATGGTGCCCCCGAGCTCGCCCACTATCCTCTCGGCTAGGACGCACACCGTATTGCTCTTACCGCCCCCCGTCACGGCTAGTATCGCTAGGTGGCGGAAGAGCTGGTTAACACCTATGTAGAAGGGGACCCGCGAGTCCCTCAGCTCACCGATCCTCACCCAGCCCCTCCCACCCTTGAATATCGCCTCTAGGAGGCTGGGCGTTGCCAGGTAGACCTCCGAGCCCGGATCCGCCGGCGTGTGAGGCGACGCCAGCTTACCCCTCTTGACTAGATCCTCCACAAGGCCCAGCCACCTGATTGTACCCCTCCTATACGGCCGCCCGAGTAGGTCCCTGTAGGCGGCCAGGCTCTCGACCTCCTCGGCGTCCGTGGTGGCCTCCGGTAGTAGCGTGTGACCGCTTGCAACCCTCTCGACAATACCCAGCACGCAGCCCTCCACGGTAGCGGTGACCACGTAGAGGCCCGCTGCAGGCGTCACCGTGGACCTTGAGTCGAAGAGTACAACACTCCTAACGGGGGTACTCTCCCCTATCACCCACCCCACTCGGGGGGCTCCCTTGCAGGGCTCTAAGAGGCTCATAGCATCCACCTCTCCCTCCTCTCAAGCTCTAAGCCTAGGAGGTCGAGTATCCTCTCAACCTCCTCTGAGCCCAGGTGAGCCCTCCTATGGGCTATAGTAAGGCTCAGGGGGTAGCCCCGAGCCCGGGGGAGGCTCTCGAGGGCGGAAACCACCCTCTCAACGGAGGCTCCGGGGTCTCCCCCCTCCTCGAGGTCGAAGGCTATCTCGACCTTAAGTATCGGGGCCCCCGGGTCTAGTCTGACATAGAACTCTAGGAGTCCAAGCCTCTCCCTGTAGAAGCTGTCCAGCCCCCCATCCTCGGGTAGCAGGGGGCCCCTCACCCTGCTCCTCTCAAGCCCCCTAAGCTCCTCGAGCCCCCTCCGCACCCTATACTCAGTCATGAAGGGGTCGAACCTCCTCAGCCTCTTGAGGTAGTAGACGTCGGGTAGGCTCCTCCCAAAGAAGCTCGTAGACCTGCTCGTCTTCGTTATGAAGACCGGCGTCACACCCCTACGCCAGGCCTCCTCAAGCAGGCTCCTCAGGGCCGCCAGCTTCTCTGTCCACTCGAGGAACGCTATCCAGCCCCCATCCTCGTCCTTCAGATCATCAACCCCGACGCGGGAGGACACCAGGAGCGGGGCTGCAGGGGCCTCACCCTCCAGCCACAGCCTAGCCATCTCGGCGAGCGCCTCGGCCAGATCCATGCCTAGCCTGCCCTTCAACTCGCTGATAGCCTCCGACATGCCTACCTCAGCTACACCCGGCCTATGGCGCGCCACCAGGGGTCTGAGGCTGCCATCCCAGAGGAGTAGCCCGCCATCGATGGCTGGGAGGACATCCCTAGCCGCTAGAGCCTCCAGGGTTTCCCTATACATGCGTGCCCTCTCCTCCGAGTACCTCTGCGGTACCATTACTCCGACGTCGGAGTACTCGGCCTCCACGAGGGTCCCATAGGATCCCCCCTCGCCCCCGTAGGAGGAGGCCCACCCCCTCACTATGAAGACGCTGTAGGCCTCGAATTCGACGAGCCTGCTACCACCGTCCTCGGCTGCATGGGGCAGCCGGCTCCCGCGGGGGCTCGGGGATGGGAGGTTCTCTATCCTAACATTAGTTAGCGGGGGCTCTCCGGAGCGCAGCTTCTCTATGATACCCCTTATCAGGTCCCTCTTAGACCTAGCGGCCTCGAAGAGCCTCCCCCTCAAACTCCTCACACCCCACATGTAACCCTGCTAGTGCCCGCGACCCTGGCGACCCTACACACCTCGTCAGCCGAACTGGCCACATCCTCGTCGTGCGTTACGATTATGAGCTGCGGTATTCCACTGTCACCGCCGGCCACCCTCCTCAGGACATCCACTAGACCCCTCCTCCTCTCCTCGTCGAGCTCCGCCGTGGGCTCGTCGAGGACCAGGAACCCCGATCTTATGGCGTGGAGCCTCCCAAGGCCTATGATGAAGGAGAGTGCCAGGGCCATCTTCTCCCCGCCACTCAGCTCCCCCACAGAGGCCCTCCTGCCGTCGGAGCGGGTTAGGACAAGCTCCACACCCTCCGGGGAGAGGTTGAAGGAGGCTGACACTATGTCGAGTCCGAACCTAGAGAGCGCCTCGCTCACGTAGTTTGACAGCATGGCGAGCTGGGCCTCAAGGACTAGGGGCGGAGCCCTCTCGAGGATCTCGATGAGGGTCTTACCCTTGACCGCCAGCCAGTGTAGGGCCTCTAGCCTCTCAATCTTCGACTCCAGCTCCCTGAGCCTCTCGGATAGCTGTTGGAGCCCGCCCTCTAGCCTCGCCTTCCTCGAGAGTAGCTCCTCCCTGCGGGCCTCGAGCTCCTCGAGCCTCCTCAGCTTGCCCTCAAGATCCTCGAGCCTCCCCCGGGCCTTCTCGAGTAACTCCTCGACCCTGGCGAGCCTCCGCTTCAGGGACTCGTACTCCCTCCTCGCGGCCTCTAGGTTTCTAGCAGCCTCCTCGGCCTCGCCTAGCCTGCGGGTGCACTCCCTTAGAGCCTTCTCGGCCCTCTCTATGGAGGCCTCGGCCTCCTCTAGCCTGCGTGCCCCCGTTGACTCGAGTATCCTCGACTTTATCTCAGATAGCTTGGCCTCTAGGTTCTCAGCCTCCTCCTTTAGCTGGGCTAGCCTCGACTCCAGCTCGGCAGGATCCCGGACGCCCTCAGCTTCAAGGCGTCTCACGACCCCATGATACTTGCCGTAGTACTCCCTCAACTCCTCCCTCCTAGAGCTCAGCTCCTCTAGCGTGTCCTCCACCATGCGTAGCTCCTCCTCTAGCTTCGAAACCTGGGCCTCCAGCTCGGCTGGGTCGTCCTTGGGCGTGTTGGCCGCCGCCTCCTCTAGGAGGGCCAGCTCCCTGGCTATCCTCTCCCTGGCACCCTCCAGCTCGCGGATCCGGGCCTCGAGCTCCCTGGCCCGGGAGAGCAGCTCCCGGGCCCTGCGGCGCATCTCCTCTGCCTGAGAGGAGTAGCTGGCCGCCAGCTCTCTGGCCTTAGCCTCTGGGAGGGGGCTGCCGCAGAGGGGGCACCTACCCCCCCGGGCCGACCTGAGTATGCCCGCCTTCTCCTCTAAGTCGGCGGCGATGGCCTCAAACTGCTTAGCCTCGGCGAGGAGGCTCTCCCGACTCCCACGGAGCTCGAGCAGCCTCCCCTCTATATCCTCCAGGATCCCCCGGGCTAGGCGCGCGGCCTCACCGGGCTCGAGCTGGCCCTCCCAGTGGGCGAGCCCCTTGAGGGCTGAGAGCAGGCTCTCCAGCCTCCTGGAGAGCCTCTCCCGCGCCTCCCTCGCAACCCTGAGCCTCTCCCTGGCCTCGGCCAGCCTCCTCTCCAGGCTCGCGCGCTTCTCGTTGGCCTCCTCTATGGCCTTGGTTACCTCCTGGTACTCTCTCGCCTTCGACTCCAGCTCCCCCAGCTGCCTGGCGTCCGCTAGGAGGCCCTCGAGCCTCTGGATCTCGGCCCTGAGGGGGTTGAGCCTCTCCTGCCCCGACCTGAGCTCCTCGAGGGGGCCCCGGAGGGCTGCTAGGCCCTCGAGCCTCCCGCACTCCCTCCGCAGCTCCTCCAGCTGGCGGGCCCTCTCCTCCAGGCTCTTGAGCCTCTCCAGGGCCCTGGAGAGGCTCTCGCGTAGCTGCGAGGCCTCGGCCTCGAGCCTGCTAGCCTCGATCCTCAGCTCCTCGGCTTCGCCGCGGTAACGGGTAAGCCCCGCTATCTCGGCCTCAAGCCCCGAGAGCGCCTCCTCGAGGCTGGATAGCTCCCCCTCAAGCCTCCTCTTCTCGCCTCGGAGCCTCTCAAGCTCCCTCCCAGTGGCCTCGAGCCTCCTCCTAACATCCTCCGGGGCCTCCTTGTTCAGCCTAACACCCTCACCCTCATCCAGGGGGAGACCCTTAAGCCTCTCAACAGCCCTAGCATAATCCTTGACGCCCAGGATCTCCTCTATAAACACTCTCCTCTGCGACGGGCTGGAGGAGAGCCTTTCAATTATTAGGGGGAGGCCGCCCTGCATTATTATTGATGTGAGCGAGAGTATACTGGGATCCCCACCTGGGAGCCCGAGGGCCTCCGCTATCAGCCTCCTAGCCTCATCGACCTTCGTCGCCCTCGACCTCCCATTGGCTCCTCGGAGCTCTGCTACCACGCTGATGGGCCTCCCACGGGGCTTCTCAACGTGGACATAGAGCCTCTCACCCGTCGAGGGGTTGACGAGTGAGACCTCCACGATGGCCCTAGTTGAGGAGCTATTCACCACCTCGGCGTCGCGTACCTTCAGACCTCTCGGTAGTGTGAGGGCTGCTCTGAGCGCGTCCACTATGCTACTCTTGCCGGCGCCGTTCTCGCCGACGAGCGCGTAGACGCCCGGGCCGAGGCTCAGTGTGGTTCTATCCCTGTGGCCCAGGAAGCCTTGGAGTTCGACCCTCTCAATTATGAAGGGCATCCCTCAGCCTCCCCCTAGCCACCTGCTCAGGCCTCCCCTCCTAGGGCCGAGTGTGAGGGTGGCCTCTCGCCAGACGGGGTCGAACTTCTCTGAGAAGGCCTCCTCGAGGAGCCTCTCCACCTCGTGGAGATCCCCATGAGCCGCCGCGACCTTCAACTCCGCTATTATGGATGCGAGGGCGCGCGAAGCGTCGGGGTAGCGCGAGTGGGGGTCTAGGAGGGTTCGGATGACCTCTACCTCGTCGCCGCCGGGCCGGGGGGACCCCCCTCCCAAGCGCTTGGCGATCCTCTTTACCTTGGAGAGCCTCACAATAACCCCCAGCCTCCTCTCGAGGAGGGCCACAGCCTCCCTGGGTGAGAGCTTTGACGACGGCTCCAACTCGAGGGCCAGGTGGAGCACCGGCCTCTTACCGCCGCGGCCGTTCCAACCAGCGCTCTGGAGGGCTCTCAGCGCCTCCTCCACGAGCCTGCTCGAATCGGCTACCCTAGCCTCTAGGTAGGCTTGGATCCTGGGCTGCTCGAACTCGAGCTCGTGGATAACCACCTCATCACCGCTGAGATCCACTAGGATCGGGCCCCTCCTGGACCCCCTTAGGTGTTCCCTTGCCTCATCGGCTTTGAGGGGGACGAGGCTTGATGGGTAGGCTAGGGTAGTGGCTCCACCGGGCAGCGGGATCCTCTCAATTATCCTCTTGTGGATGTGGCCCAGGGCGGCGTACTCGTAGGGGGGTAACTGTGAGGGGTCGGCGGAGGCGTCCTCCTCGAAGGTGTAGCCCCGAAGGCCTAGATGCGCCACTAGAACCCTAGGCCTACCCAGGCTCTTAGAGAGCCTAGAGCAGGCCTCTAGGAGCCCGGCGACAATGGAGGCCCTCCGCTCGGGAGAGGATCTCACGAATGGTAGAAGGGTGAAGTGTATACCCTTCACTGAGACCGTCGATGCCTTCACCACTTCCGAGGCGGTGAACCCCCTGGGGAAGCGCTCGGGGGTAACGTAAACCCCGTCCCCTACGGCGTCCGCGACTAGGTGCACGGGCGAGTGATCCCCCCTTTGAGGGTAGTCGTGGTCCCCCAGCACCAGGAGCACGGGCACCCCGCGGTCTCGGGCAGCCCACCTGAGAACTCTCACGGCTGCCCTCAAAGCCCTATTCGAGGGCTTAGGCTTATCGAATAGGTCGCCGGATACTACGATAGCGTCTACCCCCTCCTCCACCATAGACTTGACCGCGGATTCGAAGGCCTCCTCTACGTCTAGCTCCAGTTCCTCGAATCCCCTCAGCCTTGCACCCAAGTGCACGTCGGCTATATGACCTATCATCAACTCCCTCCCACTCCCCTGCTTTCTGGCCGGCGGAGAGTATAGGGGGCGCGGCCCGGGGGGCCACTGGGTAACTAAGCCTGTAGTACCCTATAGGGCGCGTAAGGCTGCGGGGCGCGGGCTTCGTGGGTGCACCTGTAGTCTTCGTTGGAACGTCGGGGTGGCTCTACGACTGGAACCCGGAGGGCAGCCTTGACTGGTACGTCTCGCATAGCGGCTTGAACGCCGTTGAGTTGAACGCCTCCTTCTATAGGTTCCCCTACCCAGCCCAGGTGCGCTCCTGGTCTAGGAGGGGCTCGAGGCTACGTTGGTCGGTGAAGGTTCATAGGAGGGTTACACACGTCCATAGGCTGAATGAGAGGGCCCTCGAGGTATGGCGTAGGTTCCAGAGGCTCTTCGACCCCATGGATGGAGTCATCGACTTCTACCTCTTCCAGCTACCCCCAAGCTACAAGGCGTCGGAGGCTAACGTGGAGAGGGTGAGGTGGTTCGCGGAGCAGTCAGGCCTAGGGGAGCGTATGGCCGTGGAGTTCCGACACCCGAGCTGGTTCGAAGACCGGCTCGGCGCTAGGCTGTGCGAGGATCTAGGGGTCACATTCGTCTCAATAGACTCCCCACTAGGGGTATACCTGGAGTCGAGTGGTGGCAGGGTCTACCTTAGGATGCACGGTAGAGCAACCTGGTACGCCTACAGGTACAGTGACTCGGAGCTCCGGGAGATCGCTCGAAGGCTCTTAGCCTTGGGGGCGTCGAGGATATATGTCTTCTTCAACAACAACCACGACATGCTGGATAACGCTAGGAGGATGCTTGAGCTGCTACGCGTGGACCCCACTTTATAGGCGTGGCCGCGTTCATCATATGTGGAGGGTGCCCGATGCAGTGCCCGGTGTAGCGGAGCTACCCCTACACGGGGGCCACGTGCCTAGGTGGATGCTGGCGAGGATGGAGAGACTCGCAGGAGCCGTAGTCGAGGCTCTAGTCGAGCTCAAGGGGCCCTCCGCCCTCGTCGCAGGGCTATCCGACCCCTTCTGGTTCCAGGCCTTCAACAACCTCATAGGGATGGACTGGGACAGCAGTGGCAGCACGACTGTCGTAACCGGGATCCTGAAGAGTATAACGTGGAGGAGGCCCGAGCTGGGGGTGCTAGTCCTCGGCGGTAAGGGCTCGAAGATGAGGCTCGTACTCGAGGAGGCCGAGAGGGCCTCGGAGATCCTAGGTGTCGACCCAGGGTTTGTGGAGGCTCTCAGCAGGGCCGCCGCCCGTGTTGATAGCGCGCTACTACAAGATGGATACACCCTCTACCACCACGCGGTGATACTGGCTGAGGGCGGCGATGCCGTCGTCATACAGCAGGGTATGAACCCAGAGAGGAGGATAGCCAGAAGGTACCACCTGGATAGAGCCTCGGTGGAGGAGCCACACACGGGTATAGCGGGTAGGCCCGGTGTGGCCCTCAACCTCGTCGACAGGGAGAGCAGGAACGCTAGGAGGGTCATAGTAGACCTACTCCAGGAGCCTCCGGGCAGGGTTGAGAGGCTTATCGCCGAGGCCTACAGGGCCTCGAGGGGCGGCAGGAGCCTCCTAGACTACATGGGCGCTAGGGGTGGCGCCGTGGAGCCTCCTCGATGGGCTAGGTTCTACAGGCCGGTGAAGCCGAGCCCCCAGCTTAGGAGGGCCCTAGAGGAGGTTGCGAGGGATCCCCCCACTAGTGAAGTCGACCTCCTAGTCAAGCCGGGTATAGGGCCCTCCGTCATACGCGCTCTGGCTCTAGTAGCGGATCTCCTCTACAGGGCCCCCGCATCGTCAAGGGATCCCGTGACTCACCCTATAGAGCCCTACATGTACGCGTACGCCGTCGGCGGGAAAGACGGGGTCCCCTACCCCTTCGACTCTAGAACCGCTGAGAGGGTCGCAGAGATACTAGAGGAGGCCCTGGAGCGGGCTAGGATTGGGGAGGAGGAGAAGCTGAGGGCGCTCATGAGGCTCAGGAGGATCCTCCCCTCCCCCCGGGCTTGACGACCCACCTAGCCCCGCCTATGAAGGCGTCCATCCTCTCCCTCGCGGGGCGCCCGAGCACTAGGGATTCTAGGTCGGCTACAGCACCCCTGAAGGCCTCCATGAAGGCCCTGAGTGAGGCCCTCCTCACCGACGCCATTATGCCGTAGGGTAGCTGTGAGAGTCTCTCAGCCACCTCGAGGGCCCTCCGCCAGGCGTCGCCGGGCTCGACTACCTCGTCTATTATACCCAGCCTAGCGGCCTCCTCGGCGGTCAGGGTCTCACCCGTCGCCGCGAGCCTCCACGCTCTCCTACCGAGCATTACGAAGCCTAGCGTTGCGAGGCCCGGGGGTATGAGGGCCAGGTAGGCCTCTGGGTAGGAGAGCCAGGCCCCCCTAGCGGCTATGGTGTAGTCCACTGCCAGCAGTAGCTCGGCCCCACCGCCCGTGGCGGGCCCCTCCACAACCGCCATTGTGGGTTTCCCACATGAGAGGAGTGCCTCGAAGGCCGAGAGTAGTTCCCCGAAGAACCTGGCCGCCTCGCCGGGTGTGGAGAGGGCCCTCATAGCCCTTATATCGTCGCCGGCGCTGAAGAACCCCCCACTCCCCGCTAGGGCCACAACGCTCTTCGGATCACTCCTCGAGCACGCCCCCTCAAGGGCTACCCTAAGCCCCCTCCAAGTCTCGAGGTCGAGGGCGTTCCTCACTTGGGGCCTGTTAAACCTCAGGATCCTCAGGGGCCCCCTCTCCTCCACGCTTATGGGGCCGCTCAAGAGTCTCAGTCCCGCCAATATAGCGTCGCTCTTCGAGTTAATAACCAGGCAATGAGCCCCGCCGAGCCGGGGGCAGACGGGGGTTGCCTGGGATCCTGGGGATCATCGGGGGGCTGGGCCCTGAGGCCACGGTGTTCTACTACAGGCTCGCCGTGAGGCTCTACAGGGCCTCGAAGGGGGGGAGCCCGCGGGTGGTAATCTATAGTATACCCCTCGAGGAGATGTGTGACTCCGTTAAGAGCGGATCCCGCGAGAGGGTGGCCTCCCTACTCGAGGAGGCTCTCAGAGGCCTCGCGGCCTCGGGAGCCACTGTAGCGCTGATAGCCGCTAACACCCCCCACATTGCCTGGAGGGAGGCACTGGAGACCGCTGAGGCTCTCGGGGTCAAGCTTGTAAGCATATTCGAACCCGCCGCCGCGGAGGCCCTTAGGAGGGGCTACAGGAGAGTAGGCATACTCGCCACAAGCGCCACCCTAGAGGCCGGCTTCTACCAAGAGGCCCTCAAGCGCAGGGGCATAGAAGCCGTGCATCCCCCCGGCGATGTTCAGAGGAGGCTGGACCAGGCCATAGAGAGGCTGGCCTTAGGCGGGCCCGAGGAGCCCCCATTGGAAGTGGTGGTAGACGCCTTGAAGCAGCTAGAGGAGATGGGGGTTGACGCGGCCATGATAGCGTGCACCGACCTCTCCCCCCACGCTGATAAACTCGCGGGACAAGCTAAGCTACCCCTAATAGACGCCAGCCTAGAGCACGTGAAGGCAGCGGTAAGCATCCTAGAAGGCCTCGGCAGCGGTCCATAAGCCCCCATCCCCCAGGGGGGTCAGACGCGGGTTCGCTCCTCACGGGCCTCCAGCCTTCAGGGGGCACCCCGGGTTTTAGGGCTTCCCGGAAGGCTAGGGGGGTGGTTCCAGGGCATGAGCTCGGATGATCTCTGCGTCAGGGCTGAGGCTGCGCGTCTCGTGTTGGAGGGTAAGGCTGAGGAGGCCGTGGAGATGCTCTCCAGATATTACGGAATACGTTCGCCTCGGTTGAGGGTAGGCTTGCCTAGGGGTTGTAAGCGTGCTCTGGGCTGTTATGATGCGAGGCATAGAGTAATCTATGTTAGGAGTAGGGAGGAGTACTTCAACCCCTACGTCGTGCTCCACGAGTTCTACCACCACCTCAGGAGCTTCCTTGGCAGGCACAGGGGCACTGAGGATAGGGCTGACCGCTACGCCGCCGAGGCGGTTGAGGCCCTCCTAAGGGGCTTGACTGCGTGTGTGTCAGGAGAGCAGGAGGGCGGCCACGGTGAATGGAGGCACCGCCATTAGCGCGCTCCACAATATGACCGCCAGGTACTCCCTCCTCGTCAAGACGCTTGTGTTAGCGTAGATGGGCTTGTTCAAAGCAGCTGCTCCTATTGAGCCCAGGCTCCCAGCCACGATTGAGACCCAGCCGAGGGCGCTTCCAGCGCTTGCAAGGCCCAATATCGCCGCGCCAGCGTTGGCTAGGCCCCCGAGGATCCCAACGGCTATGGCGGCCCCCTTACTTACCACCGAGGCGGCCTTGACGGCGGCTGCGAGTAGGAGGTACGCTACAGCGCTCCTCAGAGCCACGCCCCAGTTCAGGGGGGACTCTGCTTCGAAGCCCCCGTGGCTTGGCAGGCTCTTACTCTTATTGTAGGCTATCAGGGCCACTATCACCGCTGGAGCTACAGCCATCATCGAGTATGCAGCCGCCCTGGCGGCCATCTCGGGGCCGAGGAATATGTAGGCGGCTACAACCAATAGGATAGCCGCCCTGATCTCCATAGAGGATATAACGAGTACGGTGCTAGTGTTGAGTATAAGCCTCCTCTCACTGGGATCGCTAACCCCCTCCAGCATCGAGGTGAGGCTGCCTATGGTGGCCTCGCTATTGACGAGGCCTCCTAGGATCGCTGAGTAGACAAGCCCCCGAGCCCCGTAGAGCCGCGCCACGACGTATGTAGTGAAGCTGAGGGCTAGAACTATCACGAAGAAGAGGTAGACCTTATAGAAGTCTATACCGGCTACCACGGGCGCGTAGGCCTTCACCACGGGGCCCAACACGACTGCAAGCGTTGAGACCTCGAGCAGCGCTAGTAACTCGCTATAGGATAGCCTGGCCACGAGCCTCTCCACGGGGGTCTTTACCGCTAATATTAGGGTCACCGCTATGGCGGCGCTGACGCCCTCCACCACACCCCCCAGCCCTATCACCACGCCTATCGAGTACGCCACTAGCATAACGATTAGCGTGGTAATGCCTGTGTAACCCGACTTCACGTAGCGGGAGTAGGCGTAGGGCAGGTAGAGGGCCAGGAAGCCTGCTGATGCCACCACGGAGACGGCCAGCCTAGCGGGGGCCCAGAGGCTTTGATAGGTGAGTAGAACCCCCGTGATGCCCCCGTAAACCCCTATCAAACCGAAGCTCCTGAGGCCGGGTAAGTCGGCCCTGCCGCCCCCCGGCGAGAGCCTCGCCCTCTCCCTCTCGAGCCCTATGAGTGCACCTGCTAGCAGCGCGGCGAGTATCCTTAACACGTGCTGCCCCGTGGTTATCGGCTCCAAAAAGCACCACCGCCACTGTTAGCATTGCCTCCTTCCGAGGCCGCGAAGTTTTTATGAGTGCTGCCCCCCCTCTAGGGCTTTGAGCGCTTCTTCCTCGACGATCCTGGCCATGGCCCTGATCTCCTCCTCGGCCTCGCGGCTAAGCGGAGCGTTCATGTCAACGTGGAGGGGCGTTATGGACACGCACCCCTCCGCTACGACGGCGTATACGTCGGATCCGGGCTCGGGCGATAGGGGGATGGGCTGTAGCCAGTAGTAGGGCCTACCCCTCGTGTCGAGTCTCCTCTCGAAGTCGGGTCTCCACCTCCTCCTAGCCGCCCTCGAAAGCCTCACGCACCCCCTTATGTTATCGGGTGACGGGAAGTTGACTGAGAGGAGGTCCACCCCCCGAGGGAGCCCCCTCTCGAGGACTAGCTTGGCCAGGCCGCCGGCTACTGCTTTGACTAGAGAGGCCAGTCTCTCGTCCTCGAACTCCTCCCATAGGTGGACGTCTGCGGAGAAAGCTATCGCGGGTATCCCCATCAACGCGGCCTCAACAGCTACCGCTATGGTTCCACTATAGAGGATGTGTTGCATGCTCAGGTTCTCACCGACGTTAACCCCGGATACAACTAGGTCGGGTACGAAACCGTGCGCGGCTATTGCGAGGTGCAACGCATCCACGGGGGAGCCATCTACGACGTAGACCTCATAGCCGGCGTGCCTCACTAAATTCATCCTCAACGGCTTATTAAACGACACGGTATGGCCCACTGCGCTCCGAGGCCATAATGTGGAGTATATCCTAGCCTCGCCTAGGTGCTTTACGGACTCGTAGAGCAGGTAGAGACCCTTTGAGAGGTAGCTATCATCATTGCCCACTATTATCCTCGGGAGCCTCCCGGAGCCTCGACAGGGCCCACTCATAACTCACCCCTCCTCCAACCCACCCAGGCGCTGGCAGGGGAGAAAGCCTAGAGGCTCGCGGGGGGACTCGCCCCTATATTATTAGGAGCTCCCTCTCCGACATCCTACCCTGTATGCCCAGCCAGCTGACAGGGATTGATGAGCCATCCGCCAGCTCGGCCTCCTCCATTCCCAAGGTTAGACTAGCTGCTACTCTACCTATAGCGTCGCCCTTCATGATTCCGCTACCGCTTGTCCCACAGGCTACTATTAGGTCGGACTCGTAGGGCTCGTATACAACCGGGAGCCCGTCGGGGCTTATGTCGTAGTGGCCCGCCCATGCAGTGTCGGGGTACCTCTCGGAGAATTGGGGTAGGTAAGTCGTGAGAACAGGGTGTACGCCTAGTGTGTAGTAGCTCTCCTCGGGCACCGGAGGCTCCTCTAGTTCGAAGGGTCTACCCATGTTGTCGCTGAGGCCGACCCAGAACGCCTCCTCTCTGGGCTCAGGCCTTATGAAGACGTCCCTCGGCAGTATGGTAAACGGTAGCACCCCCTCCCCGTTGAAGCCCCTCGTGTAGAGTAGCCTCCTCAAGGCCTCGGTGGAGGCCTTCACTACGAAGACCTGCCTCTTCTTAGGCTTGCTCGCGGAGTCCACGCCTATGACCCTCAGGGCCCCCTCGCTCCACGCCCCGAGCGCCGCTATCACCTTCCTGCGGGCCCTCAGTTCCTTGCCACCAGCCACCCTAACACCCGAGACCCTGATGTCCTGCCAGGGGAGGGGCTCACCCTCTATGCCCAGGGGCCTCCGGGGCTCCAGTATGAATTCCTCAACCCTAGAGTTGAAGGAGAAGGTGACGCCCATATCCAGCAGCCTCCTATAATAATAGTCGACGAGCCTGTCGGGGTCGAGGATCCCGGCCTCCTTGACAAGGATACCCTCACTTATATCCCTAAATCCGGCCTCCTCAGCGCCCTCCACGCTGGCTACCTCAACTTGGGCTCCAAGCCTCTCGGCTATGACCTGAGGCTCGATCCTCTCATAGGGCAGGCCCAGCCTGTCAGCGTGGCGTAGGGCCGCCTCGACCCTGGGCCTAGCTCCCTCATCGATTAGCCATAGGTAGCCGATGAACCTCATGCCAAGATCAAACCCTGACTCCTGCACCCTCCTGTAGAACTCTATGCTTGACTTAGCCAGTAGCATGTTGGCCCTATTGGTGAAGAACGCTCTGAAGGCCGCGGCGCTCCGCCCCGTATCCCCTCCCCCTGGCCCGGAGGATTTGTCGATCACGAGTATCGAGGCCTGGGGGGAGAGTCTCTTCAAGTGGTATGCCGTCGCCAGGCCTACGATGCCAGCACCCACTACTATATAGTCATACACTCGGGCTCCCCTCTCCCAAGCCGTACTCGTTGGCGTAGAGGAGTAAATAGTCCCTCATAAAGCACCTTCACTAGACGCGCTGGGGCCTTGGTACCCACCCATATTAGCCTTGAACGCGCAGGCTAGGGGGGTAGATGCGTAAACCCGGAAACGGTGAGGCCCCGCTAGAGGTGGATCATAGTGAGTGAGGGTGCTAGGATAGAAGTACTCGGCAGCGGTAGGGAGGTGGGTAGAGCAGCCATAGCGGTCTGGGGGCCTAGCGGTAAAGCCGTGTTGCTCGACTACGGTGTTAACTTCGACGAGGAAGATAGACCGGTCTTCCCCGGCCACATAAGACCCAGGGATCTAGAGGCTGTGGTGCTGACGCATAGCCACTTGGACCACGTTGGCGCAGCACCCATGCTCTACGCGAGCGTGAGGCCCAAGCTCGTGGCAACACCCCTCACACTGGACGTCTCAAGACTCCTACTGCTCGACATGATAAAACTCAACGGCCCATACCTACCCTTCGACGAGCAGGTCGTAGACATGATGCTCGAAGCCGCCGAGACCGTAACGTATAGTGACAGTATTGATATAGGCGACTTCCACCTGGGCTTTGTGTATAACGGTCACATACCCGGTAGTTTCGGGGTTCTAGTTGAGGTCGACGGTAAGAGGATCCTCTACACGAGCGACATGAACACCATAGAGACGAAGCTCATGGGCCCAGCCAGCTTCAACGGTCTAAGCGCTGATGTCGTAATAGTTGAGTCGACATATTCCACGTACACCCACCCCAATAGGAGGGATACCGAGGAGAGGTTCTACAAGTCTGTTAGAGAGGTCGTGGAGTCCGGCGGCGTAGTGCTGGTTCCAGCCTTCAGCGTGTCGAGGAGCCAGGAGATAATGGCCCTACTCGCTGAGAGGGACTTCGAGTACCCAGTCTGGGTCGATGGTATGTCGAGGAAGGTGGCCGAACTATACTTGGAGCACAGCAGGTGCCTGAGGGAGCCCGCCCTCCTGAAGAGGGCGATCAGCATGCAGAACCTCGTACGCGGCTGGGGTGACAGGAGGAGGGCGATGAAGGAGGCGGGCGTGATAATATCGAGTGCCGGCACCCTAAAGGGCGGTCCAAGCCTCTACTACCTCAAGAAGCTGGGTGGGGATCCCTCCAACGCCGTCTTCCTAGTATCATTCCAGCCCCCCGGAACCCCTGGTAGGAGGCTCGTCGAGGAGGGGGTATTCGAGGACGGTGGAGAACCCCTTAAGGCTAGGCTGGAGTGGTTCGACTTCTCGAGCCACACAGACGGTAGAGGCGTAATAGAGGCGCTCAAACAGATTAAGGGGGTCGAGAAGGTGGTGCTCGTACACGGGGAATACGAGGGCCAGGAGCTGCTAGCCTCAAAGATTAGGGAGAAACTGGGGGTCGAAGTGTATATACCAGAGAACGGGGAGAGTATCCCCGTCTAGCCCTCGCTGACTCCCCTACTTCCCCTCCTCGACACTCGCCTGGCTCTCCCCCATAGCCGTGGGGGCCTGGAGGCTCGGCAGGTCTGGGAACTGCTGCTTGAGCCTCTGCTCCGCGACGACGCTTGCCTCCTGGAGTATCTTCCTCGCCTCCTCCGTGACGTACTCGCTGCTAAGGTTCACGGGGGCGCTTGCAGTCATCTGCATTAGAGCCAGGTTCAGGCTCTCCTCAACCTCCACGAGATCCGTGAAGACATCCGGCATCATGCCCTTCATGTAGCCGGCCACCTGCTTTAAAGCCGCCACCGCTGGGGCTAGGTGCCTCATCGTGTCCCCAACAACCAGCGCGGTCTCGAGCCTCAGCTTAACCCTCTCGAGGGCGTAGCGCACGGTTAGCAGTGTCTTAGCCATCTTCCTTACCTCGGCTACCTCGTTAGCGTACATTGCGGCCTTGGCCTTGTCGCCCTCTACGAGCGCGTCCACCACCTTCTCGAAGAGAGTCTTATCGTAGCTCGTCAGCTTGGCTAGGCTGAAGTCCAGCTTGTTTATTTGAGCTGCTATCTTGTAGTTCGCGTTGAGTATCTGAACCTTCACCGGCGGAGGCGGGCTGACGAGCTGCCTGATCTTCTCGCCGACCGTCTCCCTCCTGGGGGGCGTGTCCCACCTCTTAGCCCAGTCGGAGAGACCCATGCCGCTCACCGTCCCAGGTGGGAGGTGGGGCTGCATGACTAGTGGTGGGTTAGGCTGAGTAACACCGGCTGGCCCCCCTATAATGCTTGGAGCATCCACTCCAGCTATGAGGTGCCCGCCTATGCCGCTCACGGTTGACGTTATCTCGAGGCTCACCGGGAGGGATGTGGAGGATGAGTACGGGCGGACGCTGGGCGTGCTGGTGAGCTTCTACAGTGATGTCAACGGCGAGGTCGAGGCCATAGAGGTTAAGGTGGCCGACCGCTCCATCGAGAGGGTGGAGGCCGAGAGGGTCAAGGTGAAAGATGGGAGAATACAGATAGTCCCCAAGTGGAAGCACAGGGCCGTTAAGGTCATAGAGGCGCTCGACAGGGCCTATAAGAGGAAGAAGGCCATCGAGACCATAGAGGGCGAGGATCTACCGAGCGAGGTAGTGAATGCATTCAAATTCAAGCTAGCCGAGGAGATAAAGAAGCTGAAGAGGGAGGCCGAGGAGGCTAAGCTCGTCATCAAGAGGAGGATAGACGAGATAGGCGATGAGTCCCTCCACGTAGCGAGGGCCATGACGAGCCTTAAGATGCTCTACTTCAGCGGGGAGATAGGGGAGGCCAACTACACCCAGAGTATAAACCACCTACGGAAACTCCGCGACGCCCTAACGAAGGAGAAGGAGGACGCTAAGAGGGTGCTCGACAAGCTCGAGAAGACACTGCAGGCCGCAACCACGGGCGTGGCCGAGGGGGAGCGTAAGGCGAAGCAGGAGCAACAGGTAGGCGAGGTCCACCCGCCAAGCACCCAGGGTACGCTCGTAGTCCACGTGGAGGAGGGCTAGAAGCCCCATCCTACTCATAGAATGGAGCCCCTCCCAAACTACACGATTTGAAAGGATAAAAACCGCCCACCCCCTAATAGGGGGGTGGTGCAAGGCTCCTTTGAATCTAAGCACCGAGGATGTAGTGGTCCTCTCTAAGAAGCTTGAGTCCCTCCTAAGGCTTAGGACGCGTCCCGTAGGCGTAAAGTTCCTCGACAGCGAGCCCGATAGCTCGGGCTTACCGCTCTTCAGGCCCCTCAGGGACTTCAAGAGGAGGATGACGTTCTGCCAGGCGGCCGCCCTAGCCAGATACTACGGCTGGCCCATAGGCCTGGGGCTGGAGGATTTATCGTGCCCGGGGGCCATAGTCATATTCGGCCTCGCCGAGGCCCCCGACTACTTCGAGGACGGCAGTATAAGCGCCGGCCTCTACACCGAGACCAAGGAGCTAGGGGCGAGGCTGGACTCGCACATACCCAAGATGCCCGTGGGTAAGGTGAGGGGACTGGCTGTGTACCCCTCCACGGAGCCTATAGCGGTGCCGGACGTGATCCTGGTCTACGGCACTCCCGGCCAGATGACTAGGCTCGTCTCAGCCGTGGTATATAAGACCGGTGAACCCGTCAAGTTGGAGGCCATGGGTAAAGCCGGCTCCTGCAGTGGGGTCGCCAGGAGCTACCTTGAGTCGAGGCCCCTCCTCATACTGCCGGGGCTCGGGGACAGGACCCTAGCCTGGACCATGGATGACGAGATGGCTATGGCGTTCCCCGCATCCATGCTAGGCGACATACTCCACGCCGCCGAGAAGCAGGAGGAGACGCAGGTCCTAACGTACCCCCCGAAGCCCTTCCTCTTCTACGAGTTCAAGTTCAAGA
>JALSQM010000149.1 GCA_026985385.1 Acidilobaceae archaeon
AGCCTTTGTGGTGGAACCAGGGGGATCCCCTTCTCCGAGATGCATGGTAGCCTGTTACGCGGCTGGTAGCCCCGAGAGGTAACAGTGGTAGGGCTGCTAGTGCACTTCAGGCATATATTAAAAAGAAAGGAAATTACTAGGTGGAATGGGTGGGGGAGTGCTAGATTATGTGTAGCCTAGCGGCCACCGCTATCGAGAAGAAGAAGGCGTAGAACACTACTGCAACGGCTAGGATGAAGATGTTGACGGGGTGGGGCTTTATTGCTTCGTAGATGTCCTCGGGAAGCTTCTTTAGGAGCTTCGTGTTTATGTATATTGTTATCGCAGGCGATATTATCATGCTTAGAAGGGCCATGACGGCTCCGAAGACGACGAGTGAGCCATAGCTCACGTGCTTTAGGGTTGCGGCGCCTACGAGGCCGAACTCGACTATTATAATTCCTATCCACCAGTAGGCGTACCACTTCCTTATGTCCTGCTTTACGAACCTTCTCACGCTCTCGTATGTAACGTAGAGTGTGTCGGCTGCCTGCCTGACGAGCCCCTCCATGAGGGCTACCTGTGTGTTGAAGAGTATTAGCCAGACGCTGAGTAGGTACGCTGCGCCACCGAATTTGCCTAGTATCGTGTATTTGGATATGGCGTCGGCGGTTAACTGTAGTATGTGGCCCTTTATGTAGCCTACGCCCATGCCGGGCGTTATCCCCTTGGAGTAGAGGAGGCTGTAGCTGATCATTATGAATATTAGCACGGTCAGGAAGTTGCCTAGGAAGAAGACGTACCACATCATCTTTAGATGGTGGCTCTTCCACTTCCGGATCCTCTCAGCGTTCTCCGGGCCCCCCTCGGGGATGGCTCCTATGGGGTCGAGTGCGGTCGGCTTCCCCGTTATGCCGGGGATCGTGCCGATATACTTGCCCATGCCGAACTTCGCGTCCCTCAGCCAGAATGTATACCAGATATTCGCTAGACCCCCGGCTCCGACGAAGGCTATTGAGGCCGCGAAGGTCCACCAGTCGAGCCCCTTAGGCCTCGCACCCATGTGGAGGAACATGTAGTTAAGCATCTTAACCCAATCAGAGCCGTGCGTGGCCGTGACGGCCACGGTGATTATGATTATCCACGCTAGTATCAGCGTGCCCAGCTCTAGCAGCTCCACAGCCCTCCTCGCGACGGGGGAGAGGAGTACTGCAGCGAATATTATCGCCGACCAGAAGTAGGACCAGAAGAGGATCCCGCGATAGCCGGGCGCGGGCCAGTTGTGGACCAGCTTTAGGAACGCCGCAGAGCCACCCGTTATCCAGCCGGGCCATATGAACGCTATGTACCCGAGGAAGAGGAATAGCCACGTAGCAACCTGCATCCCTATGACTCTACCGGCCCCCTGTATGTGGTGCTCGCCGGATACTATCGTCCACCTACCCATCTCCTGGGTCCACACGGTCTGTATGAAGAGGCCCACTAGGGTCCCCCACACTAGGATGAGCCCGTACTTGGCCGCCAGCGTTGGCCAGATAATGGTCTCCCCGCTGCCGAGGGCTAGTCCGACCTCGATGATCGCTGGACCCGCAGCTGCGAGGAAGGGTACTATCGGTGGGACCTCCTTGACTACTCTTATTGGGTACTTGCCTATCTTCACTAGCTTCTCCTTCTCTTCCCCGGCCTCGACTGTGCTAGCTTGCTCTCCCACGATAATACACCTTTCTATTAACACACCACCTTATGGGATAAATATCTTACAGGCCTCCCGCATATAATTTATCTCTTACTAGAATTATGGTAAAGAAATTAGATATTAAGCTATTGTCACGGCGCCCTCCGACGCCTGCCTCACGAGGCTCGCATACTTTGCTAGAAGGCCTCGTAGCTCCCTCCTCCTGGGCCTCCACTCCCTCCTCCTTCTCTCAAGCTCCTCGCTATCAACAAGAAGCTCTAGTCTCCCGCTCTCACCGTCTATCAGTATTTCGTCTCCATCCCTAACCAGGGCTATAGGCCCTCCCACCTCCGCCTCGGGCGCCACATGACCGACCATTATGCCCCTAGTTGCGCCGCTGAACCTGCCATCCGTGACGAGTGCAACCTTCTCCCCCAGCCCAGCGCCTACAATGGCTGCTGTGACCTTGAGCATCTCCGGCATTCCAGGGGCCCCCTTGGGCCCCATGTACCTTATCACTACTACCTCGTTCTCCCCTATCTCGCCGTTCTTTACCGCGTTGAAAGCGTCCTGCTCGCTATCAAATACGCGGGCCCTACCCTTGAATTTCAGTACGCCCGACGCCCCTATCTTCATCACGGCACCCTCTGGGGCCAGGTTTCCGTAGAGGATCCTTATCCCGGCGTAGGGCTTGTAGGGCTTGTCCAGGGGGTAGACCACCCTCCCGTCGACCCTCGCCTCCCACTTTGAGAGGAGCTTTCCGATGCTCTCACCCTCAACGGTGATGGGGCTCGGATCCAGGAGCCCGGCCTCGAGGAGCTTCTTGAGGATAACGGGTGCTCCCCCGAGCCTGTGTAGGTCGTTCATGGTGTAGGGGCCCACGGGCTGTAGGGCGGCTATCACCGGCACCTTCCTGCTAGCCTCCTCGAAGTCGCGGAGCGTAAACTTCACACCGGCCTCCCTAGCGATGGCGAGGAGATGGAGTATAGCGTTTGTAGAGCCGCCTATCGCCATGAGGACTGTGGCAGCGTTGCGCAGGGACTCGTAGGTTATTATATCCCTAGGCTTCAAATCGTTCTCCAGCACCTGTAGGGCGAGCCTGCCCGCGTACTGGGCGTATCTCCACCTCTCAGCCGACGTCGCTGGCGGGGTCGCAGCCCCCAGGGGCATTACCCCCAGGGCCTCGGCGAGTATGGCCATGGTATTCGCCGTGAAGAGCCCCTGGCAGGTGCCGTAGGTCGGCATCGCCTTCCTCTCTATATCCAAGGCCTCCTCCAGGCTTATGAGCCCCCTAAGGTAGGCGCCCACAGCCTCGAAGGCCGTCTCGACAGTAAGCCTCTCCGCGTTGACCTCGTAAGCCTCGGCCGTGCCGCCATACATGTACACGCTCGGCATGTTAAGCCTAGCCATAGCCATTATAATACCCGGCTGAGTCTTATCACACCCACCTATACCGACCCAGGCGTCGAAACCATGACTATTGACCTGGGCCTCGACGGTGTCAGCTATGAGCTCCCTACTAATCAGGCTATACCTCATCCCCGGGGTACCCATGTTGATCCCGTCATTAACAACTATCGTTGGAACCGTGAGGGCCTTACCACCCGCATCCCTAACACCCTCCTTCACAGCGAGTGATAGTTGCAGAGTATGGAAGTTACACGGGCCCGCCTCACTCCAAGCCACGGCCACAGCTATCAGGGGCTTCTTGAAGTCCTCCTCACTAAACCCTATAGCCCTCAAATACACCCTATGCGGTAGATTCTCGATGCCATCATACCAAAGGCTACTGCGAGGCCTCTTAGGCAAGCTTTACACCCTTCACTTACAAGCATTAAGAAGCACACTCTAATAAAAACACACCATGCACCCACACATATATATTAACCCTTAAAAAATTAATAAAAATTATATATGATGCCACGAAGCACCGCGAACCAGGAGAAATGCAGGAGCACAAGCCTTCGGCCTCCCCAGAAGTAACTCATGCACCATCCTGAATACGTATATGAAAAATTATAATTAAGAAATTAAAGTAATTGGTGGGGCCGCGGGGATTTGAACCCCGGACCACGGGGGCCCAAGCCCCGCATCCTAGCCAGGCTAGACGACGGCCCCCCAGGAGGTTTGTGTGGGTGTGGGTTTTATTTGGTGCGGTTCTCCGCCTGTATGTGGTGCCCCTCTTTGCGGCGGGGTCTATTATTGGCTGTGGCGGCGCTGATAATAGCTGGCGTGGCCCTTGTTGCAGTGTGGCATGTGCGGGGTGGTGGGGGGGTGCTGGTTGATAGGAGGATGGAGGACCTCGTCGCGGGTGCCCCGGAGACCCTGAAGGTTAGCGTTGAGGGTATCGGGCCCGATGGGAGGATAGCTGTCGAGTACACCTGCGATGGCCAGGATAGGCCTCCGAGGGTTGAGGTGAGCGGCGTCCCCAGCGGCGCTAAGGCTGTGGCCCTGATAATGTATGACCCCGACGCCCCCATAGGCACATTCATACACTGGCTCGCGGTCCAGGACGCCGCCCCCAGCGTGGTATTCCCCTCGCCCAGCGCCGTCGAGGGGCGGAACGACTTCGGCAGGATAGGCTATGGAGGCCCCTGCCCGCCCAGGGGGCACGGGGCTCATAGGTACTTCTTCCTAGTGGTGGCCCTAGACTATAAGCCGGGCCTAACCAGGGGCTACAGGCTCAGCGATGTACTGGCAGCCGCTAAGGGCCACGTCATGGCTTGGGGCTACGCCGTCGGGAAGTACTCCAGATGACACTCCAGGCGACCAGGAGGGTGGCGCCGGGGGCGGGATTCGAACCCGCGCGCCCCTCCTCGGGGCAACGGGTCTCACGAGCGGCGGGCGCGTAAACCCCCTGGCCGCCCTCGAGCCCGCCGCCTTAGGCCGCTCGGCCACCCCGGCGCTCCGTTTCTACGGTTTCGGGGGAGAGTTTTAAGGTTCCCCTGGGCTGGGGAGGGTGAGGCCCGCCTCTTCTACGAGCTTCTCGGCCATGAAGACGGGTATGGCTTCGAGCATCCTCCTCTTATCGCTCCTTGGGAGCCATTCGAGTGTCTTGGAGGCCTTCGAGGCCTCTCTGACGACGTATTCCAGCGCGGCCTTCACGGCGGGTTCCCCGGGCTCCGCGCCCAGCTGCTCCGTGGCCCACTTCTCGAATAGCACCTCGCTGGGGTCGAGCCTGGGCCTCTTACCGGTTATGTACTTGTAGTAGTCGCTGGCGTCGTCCGCCACCTGGTATATCCTCCCGAGGTGGGCGCCGTACTCCTCCATCACCTCCGCGTAGCCGGGCTTCCCAGCAGCTATAGCCCCAAGGGAGGCTGCTAGGGCGAAGAGGCTGCCAGTCTTGAGGTCTACCAGCTCTAGGTAGCGGCTCGAGGGGAGCGTGGGTGCCGCTATGTAGTCCAGTATCTCGCCCCTAACAGTCCTCTCCCAGGCCGATACAACCCTGGTTAGGGCCTTGAAGCCGTAGCGCTCAATCATCCTCTGAGCAACCGGTATCATGAGGAGGCTCGCGAGCACGGTCTTCTCGACCCCGTGAACGAGCCAGGCAACGGGAGCGCCCCTCCTCACCCTATCCTTATCAATGATGTCATCAATAGCCAGGCTCGCGCTGTGGACAAGCTCTATCGCAACCGCCGCGTCGATAGCGTCCTCAGCCCTCCCACCGAGGGCCTCGGCGGCGAGTATCACGAGGAACCCCCTAAACCTCTTACCCCCCCTAACGATATACTCGGCGACCTCGACTAGCCCGATCTCGCTTGCAGTCCTAGCAGCCCTATCCAGCTCGGGCTCCAGTAGCTCCCGGATCCTCCTCCACTCACCCATAATCGCCTCGGCGATGCCGGGGTCTATCTTAGCCAACAGCGTGCCCCCACGGGAGGCGGTTGACGCGTGGAGCCTATTAATTGGGGGTGCCAAGGCCTCGGCCAGCGAAGCGGTCCACACCAGCCCCTTCGGTGCCGCCGGAAGAGAGGATCCTCACGGGCTCTGGGAGGCTCCCTGTCTGGTGTCCATCCCCATCCCCGATCCGGGGTCGGCAATACCAGCCCTCTTCACGGCCTCCCCGTGGAGGGGAGATAGTAGATAGGCCTATAAATTTCTCTCGAAGAAAGTTCGGGTGTGGCAGGGTGCCTGGCCTTGGAGAAGCCCGGCGGGGGTAGGCTGATCAGGGAGACCCTGAGGGCCGCCGTGTTGAGGATACTGGCTGAGGGCCCGGCGCACGGCTATAGTATAATAAAGAGGGTTGAGGAGGCCACCCTAGGCTGTTGGAGGCCGACGCCCGGCACCCTCTACCCGCTCCTCGACCAGCTGGAGCGTGAGGGCGTGGTTGAGAGGGTCTCAGTCGAGACCGCCGGCGTTAAGAGTGGGAGGAGGGTCAAATACAGGCTAACCGAGAAGGGGTGGAGGGAGCTCGCCTCCATAGTCATATTCAAGGCCAGACTCAGGCCTAGATACACAACCTTCCAGGTCGTGGAGCCGATAGCCCTCCTCAAGAAGCAGGGCTACAGGGAGGAGGCCGCCGAGGCATGCAAGCTACTCAGACAGGGTCTAGAGGAGATGCTACGCCTCCTCGACGAGGTATGCCGTGAAGGTGAGACCTGATTAAGCCCCGCCGCACCCGGCATCCTCAGGGCCGGGGCGTGTGGAGTGGATGAGCTGTTAGATGAGCCCCCAGCCCGGGTATGATAGGAGAGGATGGCTCCGAACCCCGGGCCCCAGGCAGTGATGATCGAACGGGCGAGGCTCTGATACTCGTGAAGAAGGCGT
>JALSQM010000150.1 GCA_026985385.1 Acidilobaceae archaeon
GGGGCTCGGGGACAGGACCCTAGCCTGGACCATGGATGACGAGATGGCTATGGCGTTCCCCGCATCCATGCTAGGCGACATACTCCACGCCGCCGAGAAGCAGGAGGAGACGCAGGTCCTAACGTATCCCCCGAAGCCCTTCCTCTTCTACGAGTTCAAGTTCAAGAACATACCCGTGATAGGCGTCTACTACGATAGATTCCTGAGAGAGCTCAGGGGTGACACGGGTGGGAGAAGCTGAGGGGTTCGAGGAGGCCCTGAGGAGGGTCAAGGATAGGGCCTCCCAGCTCCTAGCAGAGACTTGGAACTGCGGCTACAGCCCCTACAGGGCGCTCGCCGAGGCCCTAGACCTCGAGAGGGGCCCTGAGGCGGAGGGGGCGGCCATAGCCTTCGCGGGTGGGGTCAGCGGTAACGGCTACATCTGCGGAGCCCTATGGGCCGCCATAGCCGCCGTTGGCGCCTACGCTAGGAAGAGGATGGCCGCTGAGGGGAGGGCCCCAGGACCGGGGAGCGGCCCTCAGTTCATACAGGCGAACAGCGAGATACACGAGCTCGCCTCCGAGGTGTATAGGCGCTTCCTAGAAATGTTCGGATCCCCGAATTGCCGCGACCTAAACCCGAAGTTCGACCTAGTCTCACCCGAGCAGCAGAGGAAGTGTAGAGCCATAGTTAGGAAGTCCGTAGAGATAGCGCTCAGAGTCTTAAGGGAGAGGTACGGCGATGAGATACTCTCTAAGAGGAATTAGGTGAGAGTCGAGGGGGTGGTTTTAGTGGGCGGCTTCTACTCGCCATCGGATGTTGACGGTAGGAAATTTGACGTAGTAGTCATAGGCTCGGGTATGGGGGGAGCGGCCGCTGCCCTTAGAGCCGCGGAGCTAGGGTTGAAGCCCCTAATAGTTGAGAAGGGAACACCCGGAGGAACCTGCGTTAACGTTGGATGTGTTCCGACCAAGTACCTCCTACGCGTCTCAGAGGAGTACTCGGACCTCATCTCAATGAGTAGGCAGGGCATCTTCGAGGGGGTGCCCAAGCCGGACCTATCCACTGTAATGGCTCGGAAGAGGGAGTTAATCAATCAGGTGATTATGTGGTATATGGACTACGTATTCCCAAGTTATGGCGTGCCCGTCGTTAAGGGCACCGGGAGGATTCTAGGCCCGCACGTGGTCGCCGTTGACGGGGCTAGGGTGGAAGCCAACGCTATAGTGGTCGCCACGGGCTCGAGGCCAATCCTCCCGCCCATTAAGGGGGTCGAGGAAGCCCTGAGGAGGGGGTTCGCCGTTACAAGCGATGAGGCGCTAAGCTTCGAGGAGGCCCCCGAGCACCTCCTCGTAGTAGGGGGAGGAGCCATCGGCCTGGAGTTAGCCACCCTCTGGCATGGTTTCGGGTCAAGGGTTACGATAGTCGAGCTGATGCCCCGCATACTACCCATGATGGATCCAGACATTAGCAAGGCCCTCGACGAGATCCTAAGGGGGAAGGGCTTCGAGATAATCACGGGTAGGAGGGTGGCGAGGATAGACCCTGAGAGGGGCGAGGTAACCCTGGACGATGGGAGGAGGATACAGTGCGATAGGGTACTCATAGCTACGGGTAGAAAGCCCTCAACGGAGGGTCTGGGACTCGAGAATGTAGGGGTAAAACTCGGGCCTCACGGGGAGATCGTGGTCGACGAGCACGCTAGGACTAACGTACCCAGCATCTATGCCGCCGGCGACGTAACCGGTGCCCCCTACCTGGCGAGTATAGCCAAGATTCAGGGCATTATTGCAGGCGAGAACATTGCAGGCCTCGACACCAGCTACGACCCCAGCCTCGTGCCCATGGCTGTCTTCACGGATCCGGAGGCGGCGGGTGTCGGGGTCTCGGCGAGGAAGGGGGAGCCAGGTTACATAGTGAAGAGGTTTCCAGCCGCTGTTAACTATAAGGCTATAGTCTATGAGAGGGCCTTCGGCGTGGCTAAGATAGTTGCCAGAGCGAGTGATAAGAGGCTGGTTGGCTTCCACATGGTAGGCCTACACGCCTCCGAGGTGGTTAACTCCGCGGCTATAGCGATCAAGAGGGGCGTGAGGCTAGACGAGATCAGGGAGATAATCTTCACGCACCCTGTTATGAGCGAGGTATTCCTAGACGCCATGCACTTGGCGGAGGGGGTCAACGTATACCTGCCCAGGAGGGGGTGAACGCCTTGAGCGGCGAGGAGCCACCCTTCGACTTCGAGAACCCACCGTGGGTGAAGAATTATGACAGGCACGTGCCACCGAGGGTTGACGTGCCCGATATAACGCTTCACGACATGCTAGTCGATGTAGCGTCGAGGTACCCCAAAGCGCCGGCAGTCACATTCATGGGCGAGACGCTGACCTACTCCAGGCTAGTCGATGAGACCCTGAGGGTCGCCTCCGGGCTTAGGAGGCTCGGCGTCGGGGAGGGCGACTGTGTCGCCATACTACTACCCAACACCCCCCACTTCATAACGGTGGCGTATGGGGCAATGGCTATCGGCGCTAGGGCCTGCCTACTCAACCCCCTCTGGAGCCCCTTCCAGGTGGAGGAGAGTGTTAGAAGCCTCAAGGCAAGAGTAGTCGTTGTCCAGGACCTGCTTTTGGATAGGGTGAAGAGGCTGCCCCCGGATGTGGACTTGATCGTCGCCGGCATAGGCGACTACGGTGGCGGCCTCTTCAAGGCTCAGGCCGCCCTGGGGAGGATCCTAGGTAGGATACCCGGCGCGCCGAGGCGCGCTGTGAGATACAGGAGCCTTCTAAGGGGGGAGCCCCTGGCTGAAACCTGCAGCTGCGACCCCTCGAAGACTGTTGCTGCAATGCTATACACCGGGGGGACCACGGGCACCCCTAAGGCCGTGATGCTCTCACACAAGAATATAGTAGCCAACATAATCTATCAGAGGGTGTGGTTTAACAGGAGGGAGGCCTCCGACAGGGTTCTCGGGCTCCTACCCTTCTTCCACGCCTACGGCTTCGGCAGCATACTAGGGCTAAGCATTAACATTGCCGCACACCTAATCCTAATGCCCCACTTCGACCCCGAGAGGCTTGTAGACCTCGTGCTGAGGTATAGGATAAACCTGATACCAGGGGCTCCGACAGTTTACATAATGCTGCTTAAGCGCGTGAAAGAGGAGAAGCTGGCCAGGCTACGCGGCGTAGCCGAGATATGCTTCAGCGGCGCCTCACCGCTGCCCGTAGAGATAATGAAGAGGTGGGAGAACATAACAGGCTGCAGGATAGTGGAGGGCTACGGTCTAACCGAGACAAGCCCCGTGGCGGCAGCCAACCCCATCTACGGCAAGCGAAAGCCTGGAAGCATAGGGCTCCCCATGCCCAACACGCTACTAGCAATAGCGGATCCCATGGAGCCCCGGCTCCTCCGCGAGGGTAGGGGGGAGCTCGTTGTCAGCGGCCTACAAGTGATGCTTGGCTACTATAACATGCCTGAGGAGAATGAGGCTGTGTTTTTCGAGTGTTGTGGGAGGAGGTGGCTTAGGACTGGGGATATAGCCTACATGGACGAGGAGGGCTACTTCTACATAGTAGACAGGAAGAAGGACATAATAAAATACAAGGGGCACAGCGTCTACCCGAGGTACGTGGAGGAGGTACTATACAAGCACCCATGCATCGCCGAGGCGGCCGTAATAGGCGTGCCAGACCCCGTTGTGGGGGAGAACATCAAGGCGTTCGTGGTGCTGAGGCCAGAGTGCAAGGGGAGGGTGAGTGAGAGCGATATAATCGAGTGGGCCAAGGAGAGGCTCGGAGCACACGAGTACCCCAGGATAGTAGAGTTCAGAGACGAGCTCCCCAAAAGCCCAGCCGGCAAGATACTCAGGAGGCTGCTTAGGGAGGAGGAGCTGAAGAAGAGGGGGGCTGGACAAGGCTAGATTTTAACTCAATCGTGTACGCCTCGAACACGGGCGCGAAATAGTGCTCAGGCCGGGTAGGGGCGGCAGGGAGGATAGGAGAGCCTACATAGGAAGGGAGGAGCTGAAGGCCGTAGCGCTAGCCGTTGTAATCATAATAGTGATAATGCTCGCGATCGCGGCGGCCGCCTACCTGGTCATAGAGAAGTGGGAGAGGAGGGGCGCCTCGCATGGGGGTAACGCAACCGCCGCCCCGCCCGGCTTAGTCTACCCTCCTAGGCGCTCCCCAGTCCTGACGCCGACGTTGAGACTTTCGAATGCCAGCTCCTTACCCTTGGGGACGTAGATGGGGGTTCTGCGGGTACCTCCTACTCGCACGATGAGGCCCTCGGCCTCCAGTATTTTGAGCATCTTCTTGGCTATAGTCACGTTGACGTCATAGCGCTGGGAGACCTTGAAGGGCGTGAGGTAGCTCTCACGCCTCAGGTCTCTCCTAAGCTTCTCAAGCACATCACGCGGCACTAGGACGTCTATCCGCACACGCCCGCCGGACTCGCTCATGGATGCTCCCCCTCCCCACCTGTTGGGGGGCCTTTTAATCCTCTACCTCTCCCAGGCCCTCGCCTTCCGCGCTTCCCTTAGACTCGCCTACAATGCTGGCCCGCGCTATCCCGGGCAGCGTTTCGAGTTCTATGAGGTCTATGTTTAGCTCGGTCTCCGGGTCGAATAGCATGGCCTTGGATGGCTCAACGTTCATATACATCCTCTCCCCGGGCCGGGGGTTCACGACGGGCGGCGCCAGGGCCTTAGCTGGCTGCCCGTCTGATAGTATCAGCGTTATGAGGTTCTCTCTGCCAAGCGGCTCGACTACGTACACCTCCCCCTCCAGTGCTAGGTAGTCGTCGAGGGGGTGCTCGCTTAGCACTACGTCCTCGGGCCTGAAGCCTAAGACGACCTTCTCTATGCCGAGCCTCTTCAGCTTCTCGCCTCTAAGCCCCTCGAGGCAGTAGAGGGAGCCCCCGGGTAGCTCCACGCAGGGCTCTGGCACTGCTCTAACCTTGAGTGTCACCAGGTTAGCGGGAGGCATGCCTATGAAGCCGGCTACGAAGAGGTTCCTCGGCCTCCTGTATATCTCCTCGGGCGCTCCGACCTGCTGCACCTCACCCTTATGTATGACAGCTATGAGGTCCGCCATCGCCATAGCCTCGCTCTGGTCGTGGGTAACGTAGATCGCTGTTATACCTAGATCCTGCTGGAGCCTCTTGAGCTCCCCCCTAATCCTGAGCCTCACTAGGGCGTCTAGGTTGCTGAGGGGCTCGTCTAGCAGGAGGACCTCGGGCTCCTTCACCAGAGCCCTCGCGAGGGCAACCCTCTGCTGCTGGCCCCCGCTCAGCTGTGCTGGGTACCTGTCGAGTAGCCCCTCTATACCCAGCATCTCGGCTACCTCGACCACCTTCCTCTCTATAACGTGGCTAGGCGTCTTCCTAAGGCGGAGCGGGAAGGCTATGTTGTCGAACACCGTCATGTGAGGGTATAGTGCGTAGTTCTGGAACACTAGTCCCACATTCCTCTTATTGGGGGGCAGCTTACTCACGTCCCTGCCGTCGAAGAGGATCTCGCCGCGCGTGGGCTTGTATATACCCGCTATGAGGTAGAGGAGCGTTGTCTTACCGGAGCCGCTGGGGCCTAATATGCTCGAGAACTTACCATCCGGGAATACGAGGTTAACATCACGCACAGCTACAAAGTCTCCAAAAACCTTCCAGACACCCCTAAGCTCCACCTCAACCACTACGCCTTCACCCCCCCACTCATAGCTTCGAGGAGGAGCCTCTGGGTGAACACGAAGAAGAGTATGGTTGGGATCAAGTAGACTACGGCTGCAGCCGCCACAATTGGGAAGTAACTCGTCTCCAAGGCGCCGCCGCTGAGCTGGTAGTGAATGTACGAGGCCAGCGTTGGAGCGTTCTGGGGTAGGAAGACGACCACGTATATGAGCTCCTCCCATCCAGCCATGAAGGCGAATATTGAGAGCGCGGCGAGGCCGGGCTTGACGAGGGGGAGCATAACCTCCCGGAAAGCCCTCAACCTAGAGGCGCCGTCCACTATCGCGGCCCACTCGACCTCCCAGGGTATCCTGTCGAAGAAGCCCTTCATGAGCCAAGTGCTCATCGGGATCTCGAGGCTCGCCCTCGCAACTATAACGTAGAGGAATGCGTAGGCGAGTAGGAGCATGTCGCTTGCAAGCCTGCTCTCCGCCAGGGCCCTGTATGTGTACACGTAGATCGCGTAGACCCCTATAATCAACGCCACGCCCGGGAATGCGTGGAGCAATATTAGGAACCTCATCAGGGACGCTCTCCCCCTGAAGTTCATCCTCGAAAACGCATATGCCGCCGGGGTCGCAGCCGCCACCACTACAGCGGTTACCCCCAA
>JALSQM010000151.1 GCA_026985385.1 Acidilobaceae archaeon
ACCTCGATAGGGGCCCTGGGTGACACGAAGACTCCGATGAAGCTCTCACTCCTCTCAACCATACTGAACTTCGTCCTGGACCCGATACTCATATTCTGGGCCCACCTCGGCGTCCTGGGAGCTGCTCTGGCCACGGCCGCCTCAATAGCTGCTAGCTCCTCCTACGCCATCTACAGCTTCGCCACTGGCAGGCACGGCCTCAGAATAGGGATCCGAGACCTTGTCCCCGACCGCAGGCTCGTGCCACTAATAGCGCGCATCTCAACCCCCGTGGTGGCCCAGCAGCTCGGCACGAGCCTGGGCTTCGTTACAATGATAAGGATAGTATCAGGCCTCGGCACCCCCGTTGTGGCAGCCTACTCTATCGGCCAGGTCGTGTTGAGCTTTGACAGGGTCATAGTGATGCCCATCAACAGGGCCACGAGCATAGTGGTGGCCCAGGCTCTGGGGGCGGAGATGAGGCGTAGGGCCCTCGAGGCGGCCCGCAAGGGTATGGGGCTGATAATGCTCTCCGCGGGATCCTACGTAGCACTCCTCCTAACCATATCGGGGCCCTTCATAGGAGTCTTCACACACGACCCCTTCACGACAGCGGCCGCGGAGAGGATGCTCGTCATATTCGGGCCCAGCATAGTGTTCTTCGGCGTCTTCATGCTATCCAACTCCATAGCTAGGGGGAGCGGTCACACCCTATACATGGCGGTCGTGAGCCTAGCCAGGCTCTGGCTCCTCAGGATACCCCTCTCCTGGCTCCTAGCCTACGCAGCCGGCCTAGGGGACACGGGTCTCTGGATAGGCATGGCCCTCAGCAACTACGCAGCCGGCCTCCTAGGGGCGGCCTGGGTTCTGAGGGGGCGCTGGGCGGAGGCCGTGATCAGGAGGGCCAGGCCCCGTGAGGCCCTCGTGCACGCCTAGAGTCGAGGGGGTGCGCGGCGAGCGCTAGGAGGCCTGCGGCTACGCAGCCGGCGATAGAGAGGCTCACCCACGCCTTTGGGCCGTGGGCGTCCATGTAGGGGCCCGAGGCGAGGGTTCCCAGTATCCAGCCCAGGTTGAATGCGAGGCTGTAGATGCTGGAGGCGGTGTACCTTATCTCCTCGGGGCTCCTCGTTAGTATGAAGTTATTACCGGACACCATTATGTGTACATACACCACCCCCAAGAGGGCCTGGGCAGCCACCACGACGAGGGGGCTCCCCGCGTGGAGGTACATGTAGAACACCAGCCCCGTCGCGGCTAGGCTTGCAGAGTAGACGGGCAACTCCCGGCCCCTAGCCACCCTGGAGGCGAGGGGGGCTGCTAGGAACTCCGCTATAGGGTTGGCGGCGAGGGCCACGGACGTCCAGGCTATGTTGACTCCGAGCACTACATTGAATATCACTGATAGCACCGAGAAGACCCCGCTAGAGAAGAAGTTCCTCGCGACGAGGGCAGCTGCCACAAGTGCCACACTAGCTGGGATGGCTCGGAGCCCGGAGACCACACTCCTAGGGCCTCCAACTCTGACGGGGGGCCTCCAGCCGCAGGCAGCCAGCGAGGAGGCCACACTCACAGCTGCAACAACGTCGAAGGGCAGGGTGAAGAGCCCCAGCCTCCCAACGAGGAACCCGCTCACCAGCGTTCCAACGGCCATGCCCAGCGCCGAGGTGAGCGCTGTCGCCGTGACCCCCCTGCGGACTCCCGCTATGAGGGAGAGGCTCCCCAGGGCTATGGGTAGGGCGGTTGCCAGCCCCAAGCCCTGGATGACCCTGAAGAGGTAGACGAGCATGTAGCTGTTATGGAAGGCCATCACACCCTCAACTCCGACGGCGTTAGCGAGGAGGCCCACGCACACTAGGATATCGGGCCTACCCGTGGCGTCGGCGAGGAGGCCGGCGGCGAGGGTGGAGGGGGTTATAGCTAGGAAGTAGGCAGTCGCAGCCCACGTTATGAACCTATACTCCCAGCCGAGCCCCTTGAGGTAGAGGGGTAGCCAGAACCCGAAGCCCCCTACTGTGTAGTAGTACGCAAACGCTGGCAGCGCCGCCCTCACGAGAGACCTCGGGCCCCCCAGATCCGCCACCCCTAAGCGCCCGGGGAGCGGGGCTGCGAGGCGATTATATCGGCCCACTATACTAGACCTGGCATGTGATTTAAACCGTGGAACCTACGGGAAGCACTGGAGCCCCCGCTACACCGCCGCGGGGCGGTTTGGATGAGCGGGTGGCGGGACGTATTCACCGCACCATCAATAACCTAGACGCTGCTCATCTTGAGTGTGTACTCCATGTCTAGGGGCGGCACGTCGTCCTTCGACACTGGGAGCTCCACTAGCACCTGGCTATCGCCGCTGGCCAGCCTCTCTACGGCCCTACCTATGTCGGAGTCTGACGAGACCCTCACGAACTCCAAGTCGAACGCCTTAGCTAGCAGTTCGAAGTCGGGGTTCCCTAGGAGGGTCTCGTAGACCCGGCCGCCGAGCTGTAGGATCTGGCGGAGGTAGAGGACCTTGTAGGAGTTGTCGTTGACCACCACCACGCCGGCCTTGACACCCTCACGCTTGAGCGTCTCGAGGTCCTGAACCGTCATCATGAAGTCTCCATCGCCGACTACCGCCACCACCCTCTCCCCACCCGCTAGGGCGGCTCCAATCGCTGCTGGGAAGGCGTAGCCCATGGCGCCGAGGTTGGTGGCGGCTAGGAAGCTTCTGGGCCTGTAGACCCTCATGAACGAGTACGTGTAGAGTACGTGGGTCCCCTGACCGGCAGTCAGGATCCTCGAGCGTGGGAGCGCCTCGTCTAGGGCCTTGAAGAACCTCGCCGGGTTGGGTAGGCCCCTATACTCCCTGTGGAGGGCGGAGTCCAGCAGCGCCTCCCAGCCTCTGCGGGCCTCGGCGACTAGCCTGTCCCACTCCCCTCTATCACTTGCTCTACCCTTGATCCTCGAGAGCAGCTCTTTGAGCGCCTTTAGGGGGCTGGATTTGAAGTGTTCATAGTAGGGGGGCCTCTTCTCCACCGAGGGGTCGAGGCTCGCAACTACTATCTCCCCCTCGGGCATGAGGGTGTAGGCGTAGGTTGTTATATCGTCGAACTCGTTGCCGAGAACTATGAGTAGGTCGCTCCGGGCGAAGGCCTGGTCCGCCGCTGTGCTCCCGCCGCCGAAGCCGACCCTGCCCAGGCAGCGGGGGTGATCCTCCGGGCACGCACCCCTACCGTTGCCGCTAGTCACTATGTAGGCCCCCAGCCTCTCAGCCAGCTCTAGTAGGTCCTCCTGCTTGAAGTGGGGATCCAAGGCCAGCTCCCCGCAGGCGAGTATGAGTGGCCTCGAGGAATCCTGGAGCAGCTCCTCTACAGTGGAGGCGAAGTCCGCCTCCGAGCCCCCCGGCTCCTCCACTGCCAGCGCCTCGGAGACCCTCGCGCGGTAGTCGTCGGGCACGCTCACCCTGGACTTCCAGATGTCCTCTCTAACCTCGACCACAACAGGCCCCCGGGGTGGCGTCGCGGCCTCCCTAACAGCCTCCACCATTGCCTCAGGCGCGTCTGAGGGGTCCCTGATCGAGTAGAACCCCTTCGATATAGGCGACGCTATAGACTCCTGGTCTACCTCCAGCCAGGCATCAGTCCCAGCTAGCCTTCTCCTCACTGCACCCGTTACGAGGATAACCGGGATCCTGTCCCTATACGCTATCCCGAGGGAGAGCATCGAGTTCAGAAACCCCGGGCCCGCGTGGACTGCCGCCGCTGATGGGGTCCCCCTAACCCTGGCCTCGGCGTCCGCAGCTGAGACGGCCACCTGCTCGTGCCTAGTTGTGACGAAGTCTATCTCACTCCTATAGTCTAGGAGCGTGTCCACGAAGTCTATTATACTCGTGCCTATTATACCGTATATCCTCGGGACACCCGCGGCCGCCAGGGCCTCTGCCACCACGGAGGCCACGGTTAGCTCCTTCAACCGCTTCACCCCTACATGTTGACCACGGCCTGGGGCTCCTCCCCCCTAAGCACCCTTAGCACGTTCTCGACCGAGAACCTGACTATCCTCTGCCTAGCATCAGTATTCGCCCCCGCTATGTGGGGTGTCACTATTATGTTGACCCTCCCCTCCCTAGCGAGCCTTATGAGGGGGTGATCCTCGCCCGGCGGCTCCCTGGAGTAGACGTCTAGGGCTGCCCCGCCTATCCAGCCCTCCCTCAACGCCTTCGCGAGCGCCTCCTCGTCGACGATCTCGCCCCTGGAGGGGTTTATCAGGATGGCCCCAGGCTTCATCGCCCTCAGCTCCCTCTCACCTATCATGCCCCTAGTCTCCTCTGTTAGGGGGAGGTGTATCGACACGATATCGGATTCCCTGAGGAGCCTGGGGAGCCTCCTATACTCAACGCCCAGGCTCTCCTCTAGATCCCTGCGCCTGACCTTATCGTAGTAGAGGAGCCTAACACCCCAGGGTTTGAGCCTCTTAGCGACCTCCGAGCCTATCCTGCCGAGCCCTATTATGCCCCACGTCTTGCCGTAGAGGTCGTAGGTGCCTAGATCCATGAGCTCCCACTGGGGCCACTCGCCCTGCCTGGTCTTCTCGTGGGCGTAGATGAGCCTCTTCAAGAGGGCGAGCGCCGCCATTATAGTGTATTCCGCCACCGAGAGAGAGTTGGAGCCCCCAGCGTTGGCTACAGGTATCCCCCGCCTCCTGCAGGCCTCCACATCTATGTGGTCGAAGCCCGTGCTCGGCTGCTGTATGAGCTTAACCTTCTCCATGTAACTACATACCTCCTCATCTATCTTCATCTTAAAGGTGTAGTCACCTATAACAACGTCGGTCCTCCGAAGCACCTCCCTCAGCTCCTCCCCACTCTTACCGTAAACGCCGACAACCTCCACCTCTATACCGGTACCCTTGAGGTATGGGGCGAAGTACGACTCTATCAGGGACTCGGGTAGGGGGCTCATACTCGCTATAACATACCGGGGCATATGAAGCGCACCCCCGCATCGCCCACTCCAGTGGGCTTAGGGGTTTATAGGGGGGGTCTAGCCACGCCTACAGTACAGGCGATAGGCCTCTAGTGGAGGGATCCTGCGGTGCCCGAATCCTACTCTTCTGTGGGTAAGCGCGTCAGGCTCTCCAGGATCGTGGACCCCAGGGGATCCCTGGTATTCGCGTTCGACCACTGGCTGGAGCACGGCCCCTCCGACTTCCCCCGGGACAGGCTGGATCCTAGAGGGATACTTGAGGCGGTGATCGACGCTGGCGTGGACGCTGTAATGCTCACCCCGGGTGACGCGAGGCTCTTCTCCGATATATGGGCTGGGAGGACGGCCCTGATAGTCAAGATTACCGGTAAGACTAACCTGAGACCCGAGGCCGACAGGCTCCTGCAGAGCGTTATTGGGAGCGTGGAGGAGGCCATAGCCCTCGGGGCAGACGCTGTAGCCGCTACCGTGTACTGGGGGAGCCCCTACGAGGACATAATGCTCGCCCGCTGGAGCGCCATAAGGGAGGCTACGGAGAGGTACGGGATCCCGGCCCTCCAGCTAGCCTATCCTAGGGGGCCCACCATAAGGGACAGGCATGCCCTGGACATCGTACTCTACGGCGTCAGGGCGGCGGTCAGCGTTGGGGCGGACCTTATCAAGACCTACTACACGGGGAGCAGGGAGTCGTTCGCCCTGGTAGTCAAGGCGGCCTCGGGCATCCCCGTTATGATGAGTGGGGGCCCCGCGAGGCACAGCGCCCTAGAGTTCCTCAGGGACCTCAGGAATGTGAGGGAGGCAGGGGCCGCGGGGGCAGTCGTCGGCAGGAACATCTTCCAGGCACGCGATATACGCGCGATGACTAGGGCCTGCAGAGCCGTAATACGGGGCGAGGCCTCCCCGGAGGAGGCGGCTGCGGAGGAGGGGCTCTCTTGACCCGGCTAGACGTGGTGGCCGCGGGCCACGCCCTCGTTGATATAAGAGTGGTGGTCGACAGGTTCCCGGGCCCCGACGAGGAGGCCGAGATAAGGAGGGAAACCAGGGGTGCTGGCGGCTCAGCGGTCAACGTATCTATAGCGGCGTCCAAGCTCGGCGGTAAGAGCGGGATAATAGCTAAGATAGGCTTCGACGGGTTCGGCCGCATAGTGTATGAGGAGCTCTGGGAGTCCCACGTCGACCTCAGGGGCCTGAGGATAAGCCCCATGGATAGGACTGGGTTCAGCATAGTAACCATAGACTCCACGGGCTCCATAGCGGTCTACGGCTACAAGGGGGCCGCCGAGAGGCTCGAGCCCCGGGAGGTCGACGAGGAGGTGGTGAGGAGGGCCCGCGCGGTCCACATAGCCAGCCTGAGGCTCGACACCAGC
>JALSQM010000152.1 GCA_026985385.1 Acidilobaceae archaeon
AAGCTCTCTTTTTGCGGTGTAGAGCTCCAAAGAATAACTACCAGTCACTAAGACGAGTACGCCAGGATATCGAATAACACCTTCGTCGACTAGGTTCTTAAGCGCCAATGCCCAGTCACTATGAAAAGACGCTTCATCTATTATTAGTATGCATCTCCCATATTTCTCGATGGACTCGCTTATGATGCGTCTTAACGGCTGTCGAAGACCAGACTTAGCCACTATCTTCCTTAGATCCTCGTTATCAAGGCTAATGTAGACTATTGAACGCGGATGAAAACCCGTTGAGATAGCTTCCCTAATAAGTAATTTCATTAGAGTTGTCTTTCCGATTCTGCGCGGTCCACGAAAAACTCGAATTGCCCACTCTTTCCTGTATTTAATGAGTGGAAGCCAGTTATCCCTTATGGTGAAGAGTATTCTGGGCTTAATGCCACTGTGATCAGCAGCTTGTACATCTACGTCTTTAAGGTGCCATCGACTATCTCTCCACCAAACATTCGTCTCTTCCAATATCTTATATAGCTCATCTATGAGCTTGTCTTCATCTTCTCCCAATGCGCCTCACCGCATCTTCTAATTCCTTTACCTTGCGTGATAACATATTGAGTCTAACGTTTATAATGGAGAACTCCTCTTCTATTTTCCCCCAGCCCTTAGCGCTAAGGGTAGCCTCAAGAGACTCAACTATACTGTTCATTCGTTCTAAAAGGTTCTCTAACTTTTTATAGACCTCTCGTTCTTCATTAAGAGCTAGTAGGTACGCTATTACGTCACTTATACTCCCGAAGCCGTGCTTCTCTTTTAGATTCTCTAGTTGCTTATAGAGTTCCTCCCTCAGGCTTAGATGTCTATAGCCGCGCTTAGGCAATAGTGGCCACCTCCACCTCCATAATATGATACCCCAACCCAGAGCATTACCTTAGCGGGTAGGTAATACCCCAGCTTGGGGTACCCTCCATAAAAAGATAGTGCCCTAGCTTGGAGTATATAGATTGTGATTGCTATTGTTTCACCGCAGTCTATACGTGCACCCAGATGTTAGTTTAGAAATGTACAAGGAAAGAGATGGTACTCCAAGCTAGAGTAATGTTACTCCAATTTGGGGTAAGGTTGATATACCCTAGCCCGGAGTATTGTAATTCAATTAGGGGTAAGACTTGCCGCCCAAAGGCTATAGGCACGTAAGCTTAAGGGAGGAGGTCTATAAGAAGCTAGAGGAGTTTATGCGGGAGAAGGGTCTGACTAGTATTAATGATGCCGTGAGACTTCTCCTTGAGTATAGAGATATATACTCCAAGTTGGAGTACTTACTCCAAGAAGGGGTAAGACTTACTCAGAAGTGGAGTAACGTTACTCCCGCCAGGGGTAAGACTTACTCCAAGAAGCAGGGGTATATACCCCGGGATGGGGTAAGACTTAAGCTGGTGCGCTGCAGGCGCGGCGTGAAAGCTCCAGACGTCTACATGAACAAGCTCGCCGAGAGGCTCGGGAAGAACCTGATATGGATCGAGCCTGAAGAAGGCACAGTCTGCTACGCCCCCGAAGAGGACCTGAAACGCTTCGCGGAGGAGCTAAACAGGCAATCTCTGAGACCAGAGGAACTCCCAGAAAAGAGCCCGGAAGCCGAGGAGGCCAGGCGGCTAGGGCTCATATACTGGGATCCCAAAGAAGAGAAATGGGAAGTAGTCTGAACAAGGAAGAGAGGGATCCCGTCACGATACTAGGCTTCCTCAGGAGGCGCAGAGGCCACGAATCCTCCCCAGCGAACACGAATAGGCCTCAAGGGTCAGATGACGTCGGAAGACCGCATACCCCCACAACCCCACGCAGGGGCTCCAAGCTGCATAGCCTCGCCTCTACCTTACGTAGTTGATGGCTAGGTTCTACCGGAACACAGGGTAAGTGAGGAGAAATCAGCTGAGGATGTAGTAGAGGCCTTCGTAGAAGAAACTTAGAAACACTTCTCGAAGATAATCAATGGAAGGAAGAAGGCTTTCTATTGCAGGTAGCCCTGTATAGACGTAAGATGCCGCCTTTCTCCCCGTATCCCTTAATGTAGGGTGTGCTGCTACCCTGGCTACTTTGTAGCCTAGCTCAGCAGCCTTGATTGAGGATTTGGCTTTCTGACTGCTAAGCACACCGAGGTTACCTCCAGGTCCTGCAGGCTAGCCCTGATCGGGCGCCTGGAGTGCCTGAGCCGCGTGGGGATCTTAGCCTGCCCACCGCTTTGGTTGCGTGGCAGGAGGTCTTTTGGGCCTAGCGCGGATCCTTGCAGGAGTAGGTGGTGCATCTTGACCTGCTCCACGGGCAGGGGGGTGGCGCCGCGGGCGGGATTTGAACCCGCGCGGGGTCTCCCCCACCGGCTTAGCAGGCCGGCGCCCTAACCAGGCTAGGCGACCGCGGCGCCCTCCCTCTTGAGCCTCATGTTGTGGGGGGCTTTAAGTTGTGCGGGGGCCCCGCGGCCCGTCTCTCCTTTCCCGGAGGCACTCGACTAGGTGGCGTAGCAGGTCTGTCTGGGAGACTATACCCACGGGCCTCCCCTCCGCGTCGACTATCGGTACGTGCCTGACACCGGCCTCCCTCATCCTATCAGCTATGGCTGAGAGGGGCTCCTCGGGGCTGGCTGTAACGACGTTTAGGCTCATGACATCCGAGAGCGGGGGGTTCCGGGCGGCGACCCCGGTGGCGAGGAGCCTGAGCACATCCCTAGCCGTCAGGATCCCCGCAACCCTCCCCGAGGCGTCGACCACTATGACGCTCCCAACCCCGGCCTCGTACATCAGCCTAGAGGCCTCCCAGAGCCTCGCAGTGGAGGGCGCCGTTATCGGGGGCGTAGACATGGCCAGGTACGCCGGATCCCCCAGGCAGTCCCCGCCCAACAGGCAACCCCTCAGCCGGAGGCGGCGCGCGGCCCCCAGGGACCCCCGAGGGCCCGGCCCCGAGGCGGAGCCCCCGGAGGGATCACCCCGCACCCCCGCGAACGCCGAGCGGCCGGGGGACAGGTTGCTCCCTTCCGGGCCTGGCCAGGTTCCCCCGGCTAAGGCGGTGGACACCCACCCTCCGGTGGGAGCCCCGCCACCGCCGGCCCCGCGGGACGGGAATCATCTCCCCGAGCCCCGGGGGACGCCTCGGCGGGCTCCCTCGGGGCCCCGGGTTACTGGCCCCCGCGTTGCGCCTTCGGGCGCGGCCATGCGGCCGCGGGGAGGCGGCGGCCCTCCCGGCCCTACCCGCGCGCCGGTGGTACGTGGGGAGTGGCGCGGTCTAATAGGCCTCGGCCCGCGCTCTTCATGGGTGCTTGGGGGTGGTGGTTTGTGGGTGTGGATCCCTGGGTGCTCGTCGGGGCTGGGATCCTGTTGGTGCTCATAGGCTTCGCCTTGATATTCCTTGGGGTGCTCGGCGCGGCTGTCGGGGGCGGTGGGGGCGGTAAGGGTAGGGTTGAGGGTGGAGGCGTTATCATGATAGGCCCTATACCGATAATATTTGGTACGAGCTCTAAGATGGCCGTGATAGCGGCTGTCCTGGCCGTTGTGTTGATAGTGTTGGCCCTGATCCTTATGAGGGGGGCTGGCCAGATCGTCCAGGCCCCTCACTAGGGTGTGCTTGATATGCTCGAGTTTGAGGGGCGCTGGTTCGTATTCGACGCTTGGGGTCACGCTAACGTGAGGGCTAGGCACCGCACGACCTTCGAGGTGACTAGGGAGGACTACCTGACGCCCCGGGGGGACTGCATTATAGGTATTAGGAGCGAGGCCTCGGCCTCGGCGCTGCCCCAGTGGCTCAAGGACGGCCTGAGGAGTGGTTGGGTGGCCGTAGTGCTTCTAGCGGCGGGGGGCAGGGTCGACATAGTGGTGGGCTGGGGCGATCCCAGGATGGAGTTGAGCGACCCTGTTAGGATGGTGTTTAGGAGGAGCAACTATGTGGGCCCCGAGACCGTCATGGTGAGGGCCTCGAAGGCCGCCGCCGACCTAGACAGGGGCCTCGTCAAGGCCCTCCGGGGGGGTGCCAGGCTCAGGGTCGCGATGACTGTGGTCGAGCCTGGCAGGCTAGGCCTTCCCGGCCTCGATGTCGAGGGCGTATATGGAGAGGCGGGGGCTATACTCGATGACCCTCCTGGACCCGAGTAGCTCCGCCTCGCACCCGGACTCCTCCATAGCCCCGCGGGCCTCCTCCCAGGCGTGCTCGGGGGCGTCGGAGAGCCTGTAGAGGTGCACCCACCCCTTCCCGGCGAGGAGCCTGCAGGCGACTGGGATGAAGCGGGTGCTCTCGGTTGGGTGGTTCATGACTATCCTGTCGAAGGATCCCCTCAGCACCTCCGGGAGTATGGCGGCGTCGGCGTGGACTACTATAACGCGCCCCCTGAGCTTGGACTTGTTCCTCCACACGTTAGCTATGGCGAGCCTGGAGGCGTGGGGGTTCAGATCCACTGAGACGGCTGTTAGCTCGTGGAGGTGCGCTGCGTGTATCGCGAAGGCCCCGTAGCCGGAGAACATGTCTAAGAATAACTCACCGTCCGAGGCCAGCTCCGCCACCCTCCTATGCTCCGCCGCCAGGCTAGGGTTAACGTAGACCTTCTCAACGTCCACTACGAACTCCAGGCCGTACTCCCTGTAGATGGTCTCGCCCACCCTCTCGCCGAGGAGTAGCTCCAGCCTAGCAAGCCTGAAGCCCCCCTCGGTGCCCCTCTTAAGGTATACCCCCCTGACTCTAGGGTGTAGCTCCATTATCCTCCGGGCGGCCTCCAGGAGCGCCTCCCTGGGCAGCCCCGGCCTCTCATTTATTATGGCGGCCTCCCCCACCACGACGTAGCTCGACACCCCCGGGACGTGGTCGCCGACCCTGCCGGGCCTCCTATACTCCTCGAAAACGCCCACGCAAGCCTCGGCCCTCACCCCAGCCGCCCTCAGAGCCTCCAGGGCCTCACGGCTGTCCCTAACGGGGAACAGCACTCTATCCCCGCGCCTCCCCGCCTTGAGCCCCCTAGCTAGGAGCCCCCTCCCAGCCAGGATCCTCCTAGCGCGCTCGGCCTCCGGGGCGGGGACCGCGACACAGGGGCTCTCCACCGGCATCAGGCGACCCTCAACTACGGCGTGACAGGTAACTAGTGCCGCAGCCACTCAGCTAGAGGGCCCCCCGGGCAGAGAATAGCTTTCAGGGGGCCGTGAGGAGGCCTTACCAGCCGATCTGGGGTGGGGAGGTTTTCGCGCTCCGAGCCCCCCGGGATGATGAGGCGGTTACCCGGCCCCGATGTTCACGGTGAGGTTCGAGGTCGCGGTCTGACCTCCAGCGGGAAGCGCTAATACCTCGTGGGCCACGGCGCTTGTGGGGTGCGCGCATGGGCCGGGGGCCTGTGGGTATTGTAGCCAAGCCGGGTAGTGGCCTGGCGGAGGAGGCTGCGGCGAAGGCTGTTGCGGCCCTCGAGTCTAGGGGGGTGGAGGTTGTTGTTGAGAGGGATACTGCGATGAGCTATGCCCGCTTCCGCGGCTACCCTCTCTTCAACATATCCAAGGATCCCCCGGAGAGGATAGTTGTCGTTGGCGGTGACGGCACTCTGCTTAGGTCGATACAGAAGCTCCCCGACCCATCCAGGGTCGTTGTCATGACCGTCAGGGCGGGTAAGAGGGGGTTCCTACTGGATGTGGAGCCGTACGAGATAGAGGAGAGGGTGGAGGACTTCATAGAGGGTAGGTACCGTGTAGTCGACTACCCCAGGGTCTCGACTAGGATCGGGGAGAGGATCCTCCCCTGCGCAATGAATGACGTGGTCTTCATAACGAAGATGGCTAAGCTGGTAAAGCTCACCGTCTACGCTAACGGTGAGAGGGTCTTCACCCTAGACGGGGACGGCCTCATCATAGCGACCACCCTAGGCTCCACAGCCTATAGTCTAAGCGCTGGGGGCCCCATAGTGGATCCCGGCCTCGACGCCCTCATACTCACCCCCATGAACCCCGTGCAGCTCCACCTACGCCCGGTCGTCGTGCCCCCAACGTATAGGGTTGAGGTCGAGGTGAGACCGGCCAGCGGGCCCCTCTACGTGAGCATAGACGGCCAGCACATAGAGGACCTGCAGCCCGGCGCCGTGGCGGTTGTGGAGAGGTGTGATAAGCCCGCGAGGATAGCCAGGTTCAGGTGGTGGGAGAACTACTATGAGAGGCTCTACGCGAGGATCCTCGCCTACTGGTAGCAGGCTTGTAATGGACACGGGAGCCATAATGGCGGGCCTCCCCCTGAGGATCCCCGGGCGCCACGCCACAACGCCGAGTGTGGTGGGGGAGGTCAGGGATAGGGATTCTAGGAGGATGCTCGAGGAGTGCCTAGCCTATGGTAGACTCGAAGTACTAGAACCCTCCCCCGCCACGGTGGAGGAGGCGGCGAGGATAGCGAGGAGGGCAGGCGTGCTCGGCAAGCTCAGCAAGACCGACCTGGAGGTCCTAGCGCTCGCCCTAGAGCTTAGAGCCCCCGTGGCGACCGACGACTACGCCCTCCAACTCGCCGCGAGCGAGGCGGGCGTGGGGTTCGTGAGGATTAGGTATAGGGGCATCAGGGAAGCTGGAAGCCGAGGCGGGCGAGGTAGCGTTTAAGTTTCTTGGGCAGCCGGGGGACTGTCACGTCGCCTCTCAGGGGTATATAGAAGCTCCCCCTCCCGGGTATCTCCACGATTGCCCCGAGCAGGGAGCCCCCCGAGTAGACGAGCCTAACCCTATACTTGCCAGCCACCACTTCATCGCGGTAGCTCAGCGTGGACAGAGCCCACCACCAAAATCCCACCCGGCTCCCACAAGTATTAAAACCTTCCGTTCAACCCCCAAGCACTCCCTCCCGCCTGGATGCCCGTCCCTGGGGTCCTGGACTGTTGCCGGGCTGGCGGCACGCTGGCTTCATCCGAGGCATACCGCCCGTGGGGTCTCCAGCCCCTATGCCCGGGTAAGCGTTTCCCCGCCCTCATAACTTTGGGGGTGGGGTTGGCGCCTCGGCCCCCGCTCACCGGCGTCGCGGGGCTTTATGGGCCCCGTTGGTGGGGAGCGCCACGCCCCGCACACCCGGGCTCACCCGGGCATCACCGCACAGCGGGTCATCTAACCCCAAACATCATGTAGAAGGCACTACAAGCCATTAGAAGTTACGGTGGCCTGGGTAAGCCTAGCCTCTCTAGTAGGGCCTTGAAGGCCTCTCCGACCCCGGCTTTCTCGGCTACCTTGATGGCGGCTCTCAGTGTGTTCTCGAGTATGTCGTCCACCGGGTAGCCGAGGCCCGCGTACCATGTAGCGGCTAGGTGCGTCGCCAGCAGCTCCGCGGCCCTCGCTATTAGGGCCTCGCGGGTCCTGGACTCGTTGAACTCCCTGTAGAGGCTCTTGGCCAGGGGTGATAGGGGGGCCTCTCCCTCGATGGCCCTCTCCTCCGCGGCGAGCTTGGCGGCCTCCAGGCCGGCGGGCTTCGGTATATCGCCTACCCAGGCCTCGGCGAAGTCGTGGAGTAGCGCTATCACGGAGGCCCTTAGGGGGTCTACCTCGACGCCCCTGCTCCTAGCCTCCCAGGCTAGCTCTAGGGCTAGGACTGCCGCTGTGTAGGAGTGCTGCGCAACAGTCTCCGCCTGCGAGGGGGGCACGCCCCTCAGCATCCACCCAGTCCTGGCGAGGCTGTTGAGGGCCCTCAAGGCGCTTGAGAGGCTGTCGTGGACGCCCACTAGCCGCACCCTTAGGGGGCGGCCGCCTCTGGGGAGGCTTTTCAGGCTTCACCCTAGCCTGGGGGGCTAGATGTACCTGTGGAGCCTGGCCTCCATGGCCCTCTTAGCGGCGTAGTAGAGCGCTGCTATATAAGCCACCACCTCGAGGCGGCCGAGGAGCATTGCGAGTATCAGTATAACCTTCGCCCCCAGGGGGGCTGAGGCGGAGCTTATGCCCACGCTGAGGCCTACGTTCCCCATGGCGCTCGCCACCTCGAAGGCCGCGTCAGCTATCGTGTAGCGGTTCGGGTAGAGGCCGGAGAGTGCGGTGCTGAGTATGAGGTGGGTGAGCACGAAGGCCGTGGCCGTGGCGGCCACGCTCCTTATGTAGCTGTCGCTCAGCCTCTTGTCGCCCAGCTTCATGCTGGGCCTGTAGCCCCTGGGCCTGGTAGGGGATGATGCCTCGATCCAGCCAACCTTGGCTAGCACGACCAGCCTAATGATCTTGATCCCACCCGCCGTCGAGAAGGCGCTGCCGCCTAGGAGGGCTAGGAACGTCAGTATGGCCTTGTAGGCGTCTGGGGTGGCCTCGAGGTTCCCGGCTTGGAAGCCGGCGGTGCTGCTGGATGACACTACGTGGAAGACGACCTGGAGCGCCGTGAAGCTCTTGTGGAAGGCCGGGTCCCTCTCCCAGATGTAGAGGGCCGCTAGGGCGGAGAGGGCCACTATGAGTAGCTGCGCCCTGGTCTCAACGCTTGGGAAGCCTCGGAGCCTGAATGTTAGGAGGCCGTAGTGATCCTTGAAGTTTATGGCTCCAAGCATCACCGTTATCATGCCCGCTATCAGCACCCACTTGTTGGAGAGGTAGTAGCCGAGGCTCGCTGTGTGGGTGGAGAACCCCGCCGTGGCTATGCCCGTCATCGCGTGGCTTATCGCGTCGTAGACATTCATGCCTGCGGCGTAGAATAGGGCGGCGCTTACGCCTGTGAGGGTAGCGTATACGATGAACATCTTCCAAGCAGTGGCGGCGACGCTCGCCTCTATCTTCTCAACCCTACCCTCAGCCAGGTAGAGGGCGGCAGCGCTTATCCCGGGGGCCGCTAGGACGCCTATCGTGAAGACTACTATACCCAGGCCCCCCTCCCACTGCATCAGGGTCCTCCAGACCTGGAGGGTGCGGGGGAGCTCCTCGACTCTAGGAACGTAGACTCCCCCCGAGGTGCTGGGCGTCCCGGAGAGTATGGTGAGCCCCGTTGTGGTCCAGCCACTCACGGATTCGAATAGCGCGTCTATGTAGGGTATCCTGGCGGCCACCTTGAATGGGATAGCCGCTAGGACAGGCACGGTGACCCACGTCACGACCGTCAACGCTATGGCGGAGGCGTGCCTCAGCGTCGCCCTGGGGAGCATGGTTAGGGCAACGCCTATGGCCAGGTACACCGCCCCTATCGTGAGGAAGACCAGGGTCGGGTAGACGTCTGCCTCCGAGCCCCTGTAGAGGACCCTATAGGCCCCGTAGAGCCCCGAGGCTATGATTGACGTGCTGGTAGTCGCTATCATGTAGCCCAGGTAGGGGAGCAGGCCCAGGGCCCCCCTACCCTCACCGCGGGGGGTCGCCATCGCAGGGCATCCCCATTGCCCTAGGCATCGGAGTCGGAGGTTACGCTCATCCCCCCAAGGCACCCCACTTGGGGATTTATGCTGTCAATGTAGGTGCTCCCCCTACCGGCTCAAATAGCCTATCCTAGCCCCCGCGTTCAGGGGCTCGGAGATTATTACCTCGCCTTCGACCCCCACCTCCCTCATGACAGACTTGACGAGGGCCGCGTCGTCCCAGGCGGCGTCCCTAGTGGTTATGGTGTAGAGCGTCGGGCCCCAGCTGGACTGGGCCATCACCAGCCCGCTCCTCTCCGCCTCACCCACTATGGCCTGGAGGTCGCTCCTATAGGCTCCGCCCTGCAGCCCCGAGAAGTACATGCCAGTGCCGAGCTGCATCATCCTGAGGCCCTCGAGGGCCTCGCGGAGATCCCCCCTGGAGATGCCGACGGCGAGCCTCAGGAGGCCCGATGACATGAGCCTCTCAACCTCGCCCCGAGGCCTCCACGGCCTCGAGAGCAGCTCCTCCTCCCGGGGGCCGCTGAGGCCCCTGGGTAGCCGGGGGATCGCGACTATGAAGGCCCAGCCGCGGGGTATCTCGAGCCTGAACAGGGGAGTGGGGCCCCTAGGGTCCGGTGAGCCGGCGTCTACAACGAAGCCCCCGTAGGCGAAGGCGATGCTCCCCGCCCCCGAGACCCTCCCCCTCCCAAGCCTCCTAGCTAGGAGGGCCACCTCCCCGGGGCTGCAGCCTCCCTCGCCTAGCGCTAGGCGGGCGGCGCAGGCGGCTGAGAGCATTATCTGCGTCGTACTGCCGAGCCCAACGTGCCTGGGCGGCGCCTCCCTCACCTCGAGGCAGACACCCCCATAGCCCAGCCTCTCCAGCGCCTCTCTAGCGGCGTCGAGTGCGTGACCCGCACCACCCACCCGCGCCCCCCCAGGGCACTCCTCGGCCTCCACCGTGACCCTGGGCGTAGCTATGTAGAAGCCCGCGGAGCCCCACGAGTACGGCCTGCCAGGCCCGGCGTAGTAGAAGCCCGCGTGAAGCCTGGATCCAGCCCTAACGATGACCCTACCCATAGAGACCCACCAGGGGGCCTCGTGGGTTGTACATGTAAAATATCCGAAAACCGCCCGCTCCCCCGGGGTAGTGGGTGGCTGGTTGTGTCAGTAGAGATTAGGAGGGTTCAGAGGCTGGGTGCGAGCAGTATAGTCGTGACTATACCCAAGGAGTGGGCCCGCAGGATGGGTATCGACGTCGGGAGTAAGGTTTACCTAGTCGATGAGGGTGATAGTATCAGGATCCTCCCCCTCGAGAAGGACTCGGGCGTCCCACCCGAGATCCCCTTACCCCCAATCCCCGGGGCCGCTGGCAGCGTGGTTGTCTGCCTCTACCTCAGCGGCCTCGTTGAGGCCAGGCTGAGGCCCCGGGGGATCCCGGCCCGCGAGGCCCTCATGGAGCTGAAGAGGTGGGCCCTAACACTCCTCGGCCTCCAGGTGGCCGAGGCTGAGGATGGGAGCCTCATAGTTAAGGTCGCTCTTGACTCTGATAAGCTAGATGTAGGCCACATGCTTAGGGGGATAGCTGCTGACGCCCGCGGCATATTGTCGATCCTGGGCAGGCTCCTCGACGGGGAGCCCCTCGATAGGGAGGAGCTGGAGGTCCTCGAGAAGGACTTCCAGAGGAACCAGCACGCGATAATAAGGTACCTCATGTCGAGGCAGGGGGGAGCGCCGAACCTGGCCTCAAGCTACTACGCAGCCCTGGCAACGGGCTACCTCGGCTTCGCAGTCGATATACTAGACGACCTACTTAAGATGCTCCCCCCGGAGGGGCCCCGGATGGACTCCTCGGAGGCGGCGGCGATAAAGTCGCTCCTAAAGGGTCTCGAGGACGTGATAGACCTCCAAGCGAGGATCCTCGCGAACCCCAGCTTCACCAGGTCGGGGGAGCTGCTGCTCGCGATCAGGGATCTAAGGCAGAGGATCCGGGAGTCGCTCTCGGAGGCGAGGAGCCCCTGGGCCGCTGTTGTGCTGGCCAAGCTCCACGACGTGCTTAGAATACTGAACCTAGCCACATACGTCACACTATGCAGGGTGTTCACCGAGCAGGTGATCCGCGGTAAACGCTGACCCCCCCACCGGGCTCCAGGTAGGCGCCGCAGAACCTGCAGCGGGACCCCTCAAGGCAGCGGCCGCAGACGGGGCACCTCCGCTGCTCGTCCCTGCAGGGCCCCGGGTGGGGGATCCCTAGCCCCCTCAGCCTGTGCATGAGGTAGGCGTGGGCCTCGCTGGGCTCCCAGCCCTCCAGGGGCCGCGAGCCCCTTGCCAGCTCCTCTAGGGCATCGAGGGAGGCTGATCCCTCGGTTATGGGGGTCTTACCCCTCCACGCAGCGTCCCTCAGGCCGTGGTGGTCTAGGTAGAGGCGTAGCATGAGCTTGCCATAGCGCCCCCCACCGGGCCCGGGGCCCAGGAGGCACTCGAGGGGCGCCTCGAGCGAGAGGCTCCTGGCCTCAGGGCTGTAGAGGGGGTGGCAGACCCTGACGCCTAGGAGGCCCGCTATATCGTCGACGACGAAGTAGGCTCCCCCACCGGCCATCCTGCTCCTCCACTCGCCCAGGCGTTGGGGGTCTAGGTCGAGTAGGAAGGTATAGCCTAGGAAAAGCTCGTCCCCGCCGTCGCCGGTTAGCACGCAGTCGCAGCCCAGGCTACGGGCCGCGGCTAAGCCCAGGGCCACGGCGGCCGCCCCCGAGACCTCGACTGGATCCGCTATCCCGAGGGCGGTTAGGGCGTAGTCGATGGCTTCACGGTACTCCAGGCTACCGGCCTTCAGGGCTGAGAGCCTCACGCCGAGCCTCTCAGCTACGCTGAGCGCGTGCCTGTAGTCCTCCCAGCCACCCAGTAGGAGTACGCCCCTGAGGGGGCCTGCGCCGTGGAGGACCACTGAGAGGGCGACGAAGGAGGTGTCGACTCCACCGCTTAGTAGTATGCAGTCGCAGCCCCTCTCGACGGCGTGCCCGGCCACGATGCCGGCGAGCCTGGAGGCCAGTGCTAGGCAGTCAGCCACGGGGCGGGCACCCGGGCTGGAGGGTGTGTCCAGCTTTTATCCTAGTGCTACCCCCGGCGGGGCCTGGGTGTTGACTGGGTTTGCATGGGGGCTCCTTCGAGGTCTTGAGGGGCAGCTATGAGGTCCTCAGGCCCCTCGAGGACGCGGCCACCATGTTCCTCGTGGTCATCGGGTCCACTAGGACGTCCACGATACCGGGTATAAGCATTGCGGGGGCGTCGCCCGAGGCCACGCTGCTAACCCCTACACTAGACGTTGAGTACCTCGTCGCGGGTAGGCCCCTCACACTGGATGTTGTACCAGTTACACCCGAGGGGATACCGACCCCGGCGCTCCTGACTAGAGCCTCGCTATCCCTGATAGGCGATGTACCCGTCATGGTCGTCGACTCGGGGGCCAGTAGGGCCCCCCTCATACCCCACGTAGCCCTGCCCTCGAGGATGGCGGGGGATAGGATAGACTCTGGCAAAGCCCTGCCCCGGGGGGTGGCTAGGAGGCTCTACGAGGAGGCCAGGCTCCTGGGGGCCCACCTCGGCAGGGGCCACGCCCTAGTCGTAGGCGAGAGCATACCCGGGGGTACAACAACGGCTATGGCTATAATGGAGGGGCTGGGCTACAAGGCTAGAGGGCTCGTGAGCAGCGCCGGCCCCTCGAACCCCCACGGGCTCAAGTGGAGCGTGGCTAGTAAGGGCATGGAGAGGGCGGGCCTAGAGCCCGGTAGGAGCGATGTCTTCACGGTTGTGGAGGCCGTGGGGGACCCCGTGCACGTCAGCATAGCTGGCATAGCAGCGGGGGCCCTCGAGGCTGGGTCCCCCCTGGTAGCCCTGGCGGGGGGCACTCAGATGGCTGCAGTACTCGCCATACTCTCAAGGCTCGGCGTGGAGTCCCCGGGGAGGCTAGCGCTCCTCACGACGAGGTGGCTAGTCGAGGATCCCACCAGCGATATCATAGCTCTGGTAGACCAGGTCTACCCCGGCGTCACCCTAGCCGCTGCAAACCTCGACTTCTCCAAGTCTAGGTTCGAGGGTCTGAGGGCGTATGAGAGGGGCTACGTGAAGGAGGGGGTCGGCGCCGGGGGCGCCTCCATCCTAGCCATGATAAGGGCGGGGGCGGATCCCACCCGGATATTAGAGGCCGTGGAGTCCGAGTATGAGAGGATAACCGGTGGGGTGCGCGGCTAGGTGAAGCCACGCCTCGAACGCCTCGAGGGAGCGGTGGCGATCAGGCTCCCCTGGAGGGCCGAGTTCAGGGCCACAAACCCCCCCGGCCGGGGCTCGACTGACACGATACTCTTCGTGGGGGTGCCCAGAGACTACACGGTACCCCCAACGGGGCTCCGGGGGGCGCTCGAGGAGGCAGCCCACTCCCACGGGGCTCCAGGCGCCCTAGTCTTCCTAACAGCGGTAGACCCCGTGGAGAGGCTGAGGACCCTCGAAACCCGGGCTGGCCGTGGGAGGGCGTGGGTATACGCCACCATAGGCCTTGAGCCCCCCGTGTGCCCCGGGGGCTCTGGCGCGGGCTACGAGCCGCTGAGGGCCTCGACCATCAACGTGGCCGTCATCGTAGAGGAGAGCCTCTCCGAGGCGGGGGCCCTAGACCTCCTGAGGGTGGTGGCGGAGGCTAAGGCCGCGGCCTCCTCCGAGCTGCTCCTGAGGTGCCCCCGCGAGGCGCGGTCGTGGCGCCCCGCGGGCACCGTTACTGACGCTATCGCAGTCCTGTGGCCTCCCGGCCGGGGCTCGGCTGAGACGAGCGGGCACGCCACGAGCATAGGCGGCCCCGTGGGCGGTGGGGTCTATAGGCTACTCGTGGAGGAGGGCCTACACCTGCTGGGGGCGCGGGGCCTCGCCGCGAACGCCCTGGGCCTCAGCGTCGACGATCTAGCAGGGCTCGTCGCCGCCATCTACGATAGGGCCCCCGTCCCCGGGGTGCCGCGCTCAAGAGTTATTAGCGCGGCAAAAAGGCTGCTCGAAGCCTGGCTGGGGGATCCCAACGTGCAATCCCTCATCATAGCCTCCAGGGAACTCGACATACACGGCGCCGCTGGAGCCCTCCCGGGGCTAGGCGGGGAGGAGTTCAGGTCCGACAGTAAGAGGGTGGTGTCAGACGAGCTGCTCGGAATGGCCCTGGCCTCCTACCTGGCCGGGGCCCGGGGGATTCTGGCCATGTACTGGGTTGAGAGGCTCAAGGAGGAGGGGGTGATCCCTGAGGCGCCCATGTTCGAGGACGACATAGTCTCGGCCCTGCTAGGCTCGGCTATAGCCAGGATCCTGGACAGGCTCCTAGGCACGGAGCCGGAGGTGATCATTTGACCCTAAGGGGCGCGGCCTGCCCCGCCTCCTGCCTAGTCATGGCGGGGGGCCGCGGGGAGAGGCTGGGGGGCCCCTTGAAGCCCCTCACCGAGGTCTGCGGGGAGCCCATGATATTGAGGGTCGTTAGGGCGCTCGCCTCCTCGGGGGTGTGCCGCATCATAGCAGTGGCGTACTCGAGGAGGACGTCGCACATACTCTCCCTGCCCTGGGACGAGGTGGGCCACACGATAGTGTTCATAGAGACCCCCGGCATGGGCTACGCCAGGGATCTACGCGAGGCCCTGAGGGAGATCCCCCAGCCCACCCTCGTGTTCCCAGCTGATATGCCGCACCTCACCGGCAGGATGGTGGCTGTGATAGCCAGGGAACTCTGCTCGAAGCCCTGGGGAGTGGTGAACCTGGAGGGGCCCCGGGGGCTCACGGGGGTTAGCCTGCATAGGAGCTGGAAGGGCTCGGAGACCTGGGGTAACGTGAGGCTGCCCCAGGGGCTATTCAAGGCGTGGAGGTTCATAGACGTCGACAGCCCCGGGGACCTGGAGGAGGCGATGGAGCATTGCCGGGAGGAGAGGGGAGACGCCACGGGGGCAGGGCGCCGCGGGGAGCGCTTGACTTCAGCGCCCCACTAAACCCCCTAGGGCCTCCACCGTGGCTCTGGGAGGTTATAGTTGAGAGCCTGGGCTCTCTCACACGCTACCCCGACTACAACTATGAGCGCCTGAGAGAGGCGCTAGCCACCCTCCACGGGGGCCTCGACCCAGGCCTCGTGATCCCCCTCAACGGCGCCTCCGAGGGCATACCACTACTGCTCGAGGCCCTCAGACCCCGCAGGCTCCTAGTGGTCGAGCCGACCTTCGGCGACAACGCATTGGAGGCTGGTGCGGCGGGTGTCGAGTACACCCCGGTAGCCCTGGAGTTGAGGGGGGACTCCTGGCTTCTAGACCCGGACTCCCTATGCATGATGCCCCCCGACACCCTGAGGGGCTCCCTTGTCCTGATGTCGAACCCGAACAACCCCACGGGCCTCCACGTTCCCCCCGAGGGCGTTGAGGCCCTCGCCGGCTGCCTCGGCGAGCGTGGGGCCTGGCTAGTTGTGGATGAGGCCTTCGTCAGGCTCTCGCGGAGGCCCGACTGGAGCCTGGCTGGTAGGGCGCCCCCCAACACCCTGGTGCTCGGCAGCCTCACGAAGGACCTAGCGATGCCGGGCCTCAGGCTCGGCTACCTGGTGGCGCATGATAGGCGTGTAGCGTCACTCATAGACTCGGCTAGGCAGCCCTGGAACGTTAACTCCATCGCAGCCGCGGTTGGAGAGGCACTCGCCGCCTATAGGCGCGAGTTCGACTCGTACCTCCAAGCGGCTAGGGGGCTCATAGTGGGGGAGGCGCCCAGGATCCTGGACTCCCTAAAGAGGCTCGGCTTGAGGGCCTGGTGGGGGGGTCCCCCCTACATACTAGTCTACCACCCCGCTAGGAGGCACCCCCTCCTCGGCGAGATCCTCGACGGCATGGGGGTCCATGTGAGGGATGCGAGCAGCTTCCACGGCCTGGGCCCAGAGTACTCGAGGATCTCCGTTAGGCTGCCGGGGGAGAATAGCCTCCTCCTAGAAGCCCTAGCCCAAGCCCTTGGGGAGGGGTGAGCCGCCCTTGGGCCTGAGGGATCTCCTAGCCTTCCTGACGACCCTCCCCCTCGGCGGGGGGAGCCTGGAGGGGGCCGCCTCCTCGTTCCCCCTAGCGCCGGTGGCGGGCCTCATAGTGGGTGGTATAGCGGCGGGCCTGGGGGCGGTACTCGCCCCCCTAACCCCGGCGGGGGCCGGCCTGCTCTATGCAGCAGCTTACGTGCTCGTGACCGGGGCCCTCCACCTGGACGGGTACGCTGACGTCGAGGATGTGCTGGCCTCGGGCCTGAGGGGCTCAGATGCCCTGAGGGTACTCAAGGATCCCCGGAGGGGCTCCCACTCCATAGCAATGCTGGCGGGGGGCCTGCTGGCCTCCGCGGGTGCGGCCGCCGCCCTGGCGGCCCGTGGGGCGGTGATCCTAGTAGTCTCGGCCATCGAGGTGCACGTGGGGGCCTCGGAGGCCATGTTCGCCGCCGCCAGGTCTTCGAGGCCCCCACCCTACAGGGGGCTCTCGACACTCTTCCATAAGGCCGCCAAGTCGCCCGGCGCCCTCCGCCTCAACCTGGCAGTCCTAGCCCCGGCGGCTGCGGCCCCTCTACTGGCATCCTACCCCCTGGGGGGCTGGGTTCGGGTAGTCATAGCGGCCTCGGCCGGGCTCGCCGCCTCCCTGGCGGCTGCCCTCTACGCCCGTAGGAGGGCTGAGGGCGTTCTAGGCTTCGTTAACGGCGATGTCCTAGGCTATATCTATGAGGTATCGAGGATCGCCGGCCTCCTCGCATCAGCGCTGGCGGTGGCGCTATACGCGCTCCTATAGCTGAGACGCTATGGTGGGATCCCCCGTTAGGGCCGTGAGTGCCGCCCTCAGGGTGTCCCTCCTGGTATAGAACCTCCAGGCGGCTAGTACGGCTAGTAGGAGGCCTATTATGATGCCTAGGAAGAACATAACCCCCGTGACGATGACGTACCAGTCCTTCACCGTGGCCTCCACCCTCAGGTAGCTGCGGTTGTTGACGTTCTCGGGGCTGAGGCTCCACTCGACGAACTCGTCAACCACAACACTCGAGCCCACGGGGCGGGCGTATACCCCCCTCCTCCCAAGCTCCTCGGGTAGCTTGCCGAGCAACTCCTCGCCGGGGAGGGGGCCGACCAGCCTGTAGTAGATCCTCAGGCCACGCCAGCCCGAGGGCTTGAGCACGAAGTAGTATAGCGCTATAACTATTAGGGCGCCTAGGATGCCGCCGACAACCTCTAGGAGCCCTATACCCAGCGGTCCAGGCAAACCAGAGACACCGGGGGGCGGGGCCCCGCTCCTCTATTTACCCTTATCCCGAACCGCATCAGCGGAGGGCCGCTGGCTCGTGGTGCCAGCCTGGATTAGCAACAAGTACAACCTCGCAGCGCTACTGATAGCCCTGGTCCTCGACTACGCCTACCCCAGGCACAGGGGCCTCAGCCTGGCGGTACACCCCGTTCACACCTCCTTCCTGCTCGCGAGGAGGCTCGCGCCACCCTACAGTAGCGCCCTTAGGGGCGCCCTAGCGTGGCTGGCGGTCATGGCCTCCCACCTGGCTGTGGCGGCCTCCCTCCTCTACGCCGCCTGGAGGATCCTAGGGGCCCCGGGGTGGGTTGTGGCCGCGGCCCTCGTCTACAAGCACTCTATCAGCCTCAGGCTGCTCCTCCAACACTCGGCGAGGACGGCGTCGCTGCTTGGGTCGGGTAGGCTCGGGGAGGCTAGACTCGAGGTATCCAACATCGTTAGGAGGGACACCTCCAGCCTCAGCGGCGGCCACGTGGCGAGCGCTGCGATCGAGAGCGTAGCGGAGAGCCTGGTCGACGGGTTCACCAGCCCCCTCCTCTACGCAGCCCTCCTCGGCCCCCTAGGCGCCCTCGCTCAGAGGGTCGCTAACACCCTCGACGGCGCCCTAGGCTTCAAGACCCCCGAGTACATAAACGCTGGGAGGCTCAGCGCCTACGCCGACACAGTGCTTAACTGGATCCCCGCCAGGCTCACGGGCCTCCTCATAGCTCTAGCAGCGCCCCTAGCCGGGGGCAGCGTCTCAGGCGCCCTCCACGCCATGGCTAGGTGGGGGGCCTCGACTGAGAGTAGGAACGCCGGCTACCCCATGGCCTCCATGGCGGGCGCCCTGGGGGTGTGCCTGGAGAAGCCCGGCTCCTACCGGCTGAACCCCCAAGCGCCCTGCCCGGGCCCCGGCGATGTCTATAGGGCTAATAGGGTGGCCATAGCCGCGGCGGCCCTCACGCTACTCCTTGTGGCGGCCCTCGCAGCCGCCGTGTAGCCTCTGCGTCCCCGCGGGGCTGTGGTGCCTTCGGGGGACGGCGGCCACTATTTACCCCCCTGGGGGCACTAGTCGTGGAGGGCGGCGGCGTTGGCCTCCATGCACATAGTCCTGGTGGGTACGAGTAGCCTTAGGAACCTGGGTAGAGCGCTCCTCGGGGCCTCGGGGGAGGAGTGGGCTGTCAGTGTTAGGCAGCACCTCGGGGCTAGGTATAGCTTAGAGGAGCTGCGCGGCGCCTTCAGGGTATGCAGTAACCCCCGGCCCGGCAGCCACGAGGACGTCGAGTGCGGTAGACTAGTCAGCGGCTCCTCCACGGCTGCTAGGGCCGCCTGCGACGCCCTCTTACTGGAGCCCTACTCGCTAAGCGCGGAGCTCAACGCTATGAGGCCCTGGATAGAGGCCTTCGAGAGGGGTGATGAGGACGCCCTGGGGAGGGTTGTGCTACTCGCAACCGACACGGGGGCGGGACAGGCGGCTGCTCGCGTGATTAAGTGCTACTTCTCCAGCCTACGCGGGGGGAGGGTCGACGTGGAGGTGAGGGTGGTACCCGGCCTAGGCAGGCCGGAGCCCCTCTACAAGGGCCTGGTGAAGCTGCTATACGAGGTTAGGAGGCTGGCCCGCTCGGCGCCCGAGGGTGATTGCGTGCTCCTAAACCTCACGGGGGGCTTCAAGCCGGAGGGGGCCTACGCACTGATAGGCGGCTACGCGGACGCCCACGCGGCCTACTATATACACGAGACCTTCAGGCACACTGTAGTCATACCGCTGCCCCGACTCAAGTCACTACTCGAGAGCCGCTCCACCGCAGCCAAGAGGGTGGAGGGGGGCGCATACTACCCACTGGATCCAAGCTCCAGGGAGGCCAGGTGCATCAGGGCGGTCCTCGAGCCCCCAGGCCTTGCTAGGCCCTACAAGCCCCCGAAGGGCCCTGAGGGCGTCTGGGTCGACGCCAGCATTGCAGAGCTAGTCCTGGAGGAGTAGATCTCGAGGAGGGGAAAAAGGGGGAGGAGCCGAGTTAAGGTGCTAGGCGGGCTCGAAGTACTCTATATCCGTTATCTTACCCTCCCTCTTCTCCGGGGGCTTCCAGTGCGGCTTTACCTCCATGCCTAGGTGGATCCTCTCGGGGTCCACTTTGACTATGTGTATGAGGCCCCCGTGGTCGGCGTCATCGGGCTTGATGAGTGCTAGTACTTGGGGCTCCTCTAGCTTGTTGCCGTAGAAGTCCTCGTACACTATGGTGTATGTCACGACCCGCCAGGGGCCTTTAACCTCGACTAACTCCCCCTCACGGCCGTCGGGGCAGTAGGTTTTGGGCGGCACGTAGACCCCATCGCCGCATTTCATGCCGAGGATCCTCCCCTCCTTGAAGGCCTTAGCCGCCTCCAGGCCGTGTAGGCCGGGTGTGTAGACGTACTCCTCAACCTCCTGGCTTCCCGGGTAGTGTATCACATCCTCTATCCTCCACCTCTTCCACGCCATTACCGGTCACCCCTCAGCCCTCCACGGGCTCGAAGCACTCTATGTCGTTGACGTCGCCCCTCCTCTCCTCGGGCGGCTTCCACCGCGGCTTCACCCTCATGCCGATCACGCGCCCGCTCATGACGTCCTCCGGCGTGACGCCGCATAGACGGTGGAAGAGGCCCGCGAACTCGTAGCCGCCCTCCACGTAGCCCGGCGCGTCGAGCTTTATCACACCCACTATCACGGGCTCCTTGAGCCTCTCCCTGAACGCAGCTATGTAGCTAACCACAGCAGTGTGGACCACGCCTGTCCCCGGTAGCTCGACCCACTCCATGGTACGGGTGTGGCAGTACTCGCAGTACATCCTGGGGGGCACGTAGACCCTACCGCAGCGGGGGCAGCGCGTGCCGAGGATCCTCCCCTCCTTGAGTCCCTGGAGGAACCTGGACTGGGCCTGCCCAGCGCTGAAGAGGTAGCGTGCCCTGGGCTTATACCTAACGAGGCCGGGGAGGGCGTACATCTCGTCCCTCTTAAGATAGTGGCCGGGCGGGTTGACCCAGCCCGGCTGCCTCCTACCAGACAAGCCCTTACTCATCACGTCACACCCCCTAGTTGCTCAACACTATAACAGTGCCTACCTGCATGAGGTCTCCCCACGCCTGGGCTAGGCCGTAGTGGACGGGCTTCTTCACCTGCCTTGGGCCTGCCTCGTAGCGTAGCTGCCAGAATATCTCTGCGACCTTCATGAGCCCAGCGGCCGCTATGGGGTTCCCAACCCCTAGGAGGCCCCCGCTGGGGCTTGTTGGTAGCTCCCCGCTCCTGTCGAACCAGCCCTCCTCTAGTAGCTTGGGGGCCTCGCAGGGCCTGGCGAGCATTAGACCCTCGATGTGGTGCAGCTCCTTGTAGTCGAAGGGGTCGTATGGCTCTGCGACGTCTATCTCCCTCCAGGGCCTCTCTATGCCAGCCATCTTATAGGCCATCCTCGCAGCGTAGTTCACGTACCTGGGGAACGCCAGCTCCCTGTTGTACCAGTGTGTGTTGTCTAGCGTGAAGCCTATGCCCTCAACCCAGACGGGCGAGTCCGTTATCCTGCGGGCCTCATTCTCCCTGGCTAGTATCACCGCGGCGGCCCCGTCGCTGACGGGGCTTATGTCGAGCCTGTTAACGGGCCACACGAGGAGCTCGCTGTTGAGGACGTCCTCGACGGTTATGTTCGCAGCCGCCTGGGCTGCGGGGTGGTCGAGGGCGTTCCTCTTATTCTTAACGCTGACCAGGGCTATCGTCTCCTTCGTAGTGTTGCACTTGTACATGTACCTCCTCATCTCCATTGCGAATATCCATATCAGGTTGGGCCCGAGCGGCCTCTCGAGTATGGGATCCCAGATGTAGGCGAACACCCCCTGGGGGTGTGGGTGGGCGGGGCTCATCTTCTCCTCCGCAACCGCTAGGACAGTATTGCATAGGCCGCTGGCCGCGTGCCACCAGGCTGCCACGGGCACGAAGACGCCGGTGCCGCCGCCGACGTATACCCTCACGGTGGGCTTGCCGAAGCCCCCGCTATCGGCTATGTACTCCCCGTTGAAGTGGACTCCATCGAAGGCGTCGGGCGCGGTGCCCGTTACCACGCAGTCTATGTCATCGAACGTTAGGCCGGCACTCTCCAGCGCCTGCCTCGCAGCCTCCCAGGCCAGCTCCCTCGGGGTCTCGAGGTGCCTCCTGCGGAAGAGGGTCAGGCCCGCACCCACCACTGCGACGCGGTCCTTAACGAATATGTTCGTCTTCACGCCTAACACCCCCTAAGCCTCCGCTCCGAGTAGCGCGACCGCGCTAGTGTAGGTGGGCGGGCCCCGCCAGGAGGCTACGAGGGCCCGCGGTACATCGTATCTGTCAGCGTTCTCCCTCAGCTCTAGGTAGGCCTCGAGGGCCCTCCAGAGCCCTGTGACCTCGAATGGCACGCCCACGCTCAGGCTTCCACCGCTCTTGTTAACGGGGAGGTACCCGTCGGGGCTGAAGTCGCCCGTCTCCAGCATCTTATGGGCCTCGCCCTCAGCGGCCAGGCCCACCTCCTCCAGTGTTAGGAGCTGCATGAAGCTGAACCTATCCTCAACCTCTGCGAAGCCTATCTGCCCGGTCGGGCTGTTTATGCCGGCCTGCCCGTAGGCCATGTAGGCTGCAGCCTTCATGCTCGGCATCCACCCCCAGCGGTGGTACTCGACAGCCCCGGTGCCCACCTCGGTGCTCCAGCCGACGCCCTCCACCCAGACTGGGTTGTCGGTTAGCCTCCTGGCAACGTCGTCGCTGGCCAGGACCATGACTACCGCTGCGTCCGCGGGCTCCGCGACCTCGTAGCGTGTCATGGGGTAGATGTAGTAGGGCGCCGCGAGGACGTCGTCAACCGTGAGTCTAGCAGCGTAGGATGCCCTGGGGTTCGAGAGGCCGAGCCTCTTGTTGGAGGAGGCGACCATGGCTAGGTGAGCCCTCGTAGCGCCAGTCCGGGCCATGTACGCCACGGCGTCGAGGCCTGCGGTGAAGAGCGGGTTACCCGGGCCCACGGGCCTCACTGTTAGGGGATCCAGGGCTAGCTCGTATATGCCGTCCAGCGTCACTATATCGCTCGGCTTCGCGTGGCTCTCAACAACGACGACGTCGAAGGCGCCACTCTTAATCATCATGTACGCCTGGGCCAGGCCCTGGAGCCCGTCGC
>JALSQM010000153.1 GCA_026985385.1 Acidilobaceae archaeon
CTAGTGGGGTCTCGTAACAAGTTTTTCACCCCACAGCAAGGCCACCCCGCTTGGAGGCAAGGCAGGCTTGGGGGGAGCCCGCCACTGGCTGGAGAGCCTCTACACCTCCTGGCCGGCCACACTGCTGGAAGGCTTCAGGGCCGGTCTCGAGGCTAGAAAGCGGGATCCCCCGAGGATCCTCCTAGGCTGCGGTATGGGGGGCTCCGCTTACTCCATAGCCGCTGCGAGCCTCGCACTCGAGGAGCACGGTTATAGCGTTATCGCGTGGAGGGGCCACAAGCCGCTGAGGCTCCCGGGCGCCGGTGTTCTAGCTGTCAGCTATAGTGGGGAGACCCTCGAGACCATAGAATGCACCCGCGCCTCCATCGAGGCGGGCCTGCCCGCCCTCGGGGTGGCTGGTAGGGGTAGCACGCTCGAGAGGCTCCTCGAGGCCCGTGGGATGCCTGTGGCGGGCCTCGAGCGCCGCGGGGTTCCCCGGGCCTCCCTGGGATCCCTGGTGGGCGCGATCATGGGCCTAGTGGCGGGTGGGGTAGCCGCTAGGCGCCTCTCACGCGTGGCTTCTTCCCTCGACGTAGATGGTCTCTCAGCCGAGGCTGAGAAGGTGGCATACTTCCTGTGGGAAGCCCTCGAGGCCGAGGCCCTACCCGTGGTGGTAGCCTGCGACCCCCAGGGGCTCCTCACCTCGAGGTGGTTGAGCGAGCTCGCCGAGAACGCTGGGGTCAGGGTTGTAGCGGAGGCGTACCCAGGGGCCGGCCACAACTCCATAGTGACATGGGACTACCCCGGGGGCAGGGGTTACTTCCTCTTCATAAAAAGGGCGCCCCCCGGAGACGGCTTCTGCAGGGCCGTGGAGGGCTTCATAGAGGAGAGGTACCGGGAGCTAGGGCCGCTGCATGTCGTTGACCTATCAAGATACGAGGCTGCAGACCCACTCGCGGCGGCCTTAGCGAACGCCATCGTAGCGGGCCTCGCCAGCACTAGGCTGGCGCTAAGGCTGGGCCGGGACCCCCTCGAGACCCGCGGCATAGACCTCTACAAGTCGAAACTCCACGGGATCCTCAAGGCACCCTAGGGATCCGCGGGCCCCCTAGGGTGATATGGGCGATGGAGAGAGCTTTTCAACCCCCCGGTCTATGCTCTCTTATGGGGTGGTGTGCCGCCTAGTTGGCTGGCGCGGCGGTTGCAGGGTATTATCCGGGGTATAGTGATATCCTCTGGACGATATTCCTCCTATGGTTCATCGTCGCCGCTATGTCTCCTTACATAAGGATGAGGCAGCTCCACGCCGCTAGGCTGGCGCTGATTAGGAGGCTCGAGGAGAGGCTTGGAGCCAAGGTTATAACGATGATTCACAGGCAGGAGAGGGTCTCACTCCTCGGAATCCCTATCTACAGGTACATAAGCATAGAGGATAGCGAGCAGGTCCTCAGGGCCATAAGGCAGACCCCCGAGGGCGTGCCGATAGTAATGATACTCCACACCCCCGGCGGCCTGGTTCTAGCGGCCAGCCAGATAGCTAGGGCTCTTAAGAGGCACCGCGGCAAGAAGATAGTCGTGGTCCCCCACTACGCCATGAGCGGTGGAACACTCATAGCACTCGCAGCCGACGAGATATGGATGGACCCCAACGCTGTCCTCGGGCCTGTTGATCCCCAGATAAGCGCTGGGGGCAAGGTCTACCCCGCCCCCTCCATAGTGAGGGTTGCAGAGCTCAAGGGCAAGGAGGCGAGCGATGAGACCCTAATACTAGCCGACGTCGCAAGGAAGGCGCTTGACCAGATGAAGAGGTTCGTTGTAGAGCTACTCGAGGACAAGATGCCGAGGGAGAAGGCTGAGGAGGTAGCCGACAGGCTCGTGAGCGGCTACTACACGCACGACTACCCCATAACAGCCGATGAGCTGAGGGAGCTAGGCTTCACCAACGTCAAGACCGAGCTGCCCCCTGAGGTCTACCAGCTCATGGAGCTCTACCCCCAGGAGGCGGCGATGAGGCCGGGTGTAGAGTACGTACCCGGAGCCCCCGTGGAGAGGAGGCACACGGCACCCGTCCGGGGCGGCGGCCAGTAGAGCCTTCAGAGGCCCGCCCCCAGCAGTGGCATCCCCCTCAGGGCGGCGGCAACCCTCATATCCCCCCTCTATAGCCCCGAGAGTTGCAGCGTGGGTGGACGGTGTTGCGTAGGCTACGCCTAGTGGCAGCTATACTCCTAGCGTTGGCCGTGGCGCTTCCAGCGCTGCCCGTCGCCAGGGCCTATGGGGGCGGTGGAGGCCACGGGCCCGGGGCCGAGGTCAGGGTCTCGTGGAGGCCCCCAGTGAGGTATGGCGTATTATCCGGGATCCTGGCCTACCACCTAGAGAGGCTCACGGCCAGCGAGGGGCCTCCCTGGGCTCCACTCCTCGGCCACGGGCTCCTCGTGACCCCTAGCAGGGTGTTCCCCGCGCCTAAGACGATATTCGGTAGGAACGTCAAGGTTAGCGTGGACTACAGCGCGCCCTACGAGAGCGAGCCTTCCATAGCGGTTAACCCGAGGAACCCCAACAACATAGTGGTCGCGGGCCACCAGGAGATAGCCGCTGAGATGGCCATGGGCCCATCGCCCGAGGTGACGCTCGGCATATACTATAGCATGGACGGGGGCGAGACCTGGCACGGGCCCATAATAGCTAAGGCATACGACCCGCTACGCGACATCGTCATCGGCGACGTAGCCCTGGGGAGCGCTAGCGATGGCACCTTCTACATGACATACCTCTCCGTCGGCAACAGGCCCCTGCCACCGCCCCTCAACACCACGACGGGCCTCGTAAGCACCATAATGCTAGGCGTATCCCGCGACGGGGGCAAGACTTGGAACTTCACCGCGGCGCTCACGCCTGACTACATAAACGTATCCAAGCTCCTCTCAGAGGGCTACTACCCCATCGGCATACTCCTCGACAAGGACTACCTGGCAGTGGGTAAGTCCCCCATCACGGGTAAGACCATGCTGGTCGTGAGCTACACGGAGTTCCTCATGTACGTGGACATGAAGACTGGCACGCCATTCTATAACGTCACCATAAAGGCTATAGTCTCACACGACGGGGGCAAGACCTGGATCGGCCCCAAGGCGTTGAGCCCAACGGTGAAGATAAACCTCTCCTCACCCTTCGTCCCCAGGCTGGTGCAGGGATCCTACCCCGCGGTAGCCCCCAACGGCACCATATACGTTGCGTACTACGACTCCCTCGATGACGGGTGGCTCAACGGCTCGGCGGCCGTGATGGTTGTTAGATCCGACGACGGCGGCAAGACTTGGAGTAAGCCCGTTGAAGCGGCGGTCATACCCCACGAGATAGGCTACTACTACACCGTCAAGATAGGGGAGACTCTAATGCCGACGTTCAGGTGGTGGAGCTCCATGTTCCCCTCGATAGCGGTTGCCCCCGATGGGACGGTCTACATAGCCTACTCAGCCGACCCCGACGGCCCCGGCTGCGATCCAGCAGACGTGTACCTAGTCTACTCCAAGAACTGGGGTAAAACGTGGAGCATACCCGTCAGGGTCAACGACGACCCGAGGGGATCCTGTAACGCCCAGTTCTTCCCCTGGGTAGTAGCCGGCGAGGACTCGAGCGCCCACATAGTCTGGGCCGACACGCGCCTCTCCGTCTCGAGGATGGGCTACGACATCTACTACGCCAGGTTCCACAACGGCAAGCTAAGCCCCAACTATAGGGTCACAGACTACACCAGCTGGGCCCTCGAGAACTTCATAGGCGACTACATAAACGCCGCCGAGGAGAATGGGACTGTCTACGTCGTCTGGACAGACGCCAGGAGGGGCTTCTACTTCCCAGTCCAGACCCCAATAATGGCTATAGGCGTTGATAACACAGACATATTCTTCGCCAAGACCGGTAAGAGGCCTCCCGCAACCGTCACCCTCTCGGCCCCTATCGTCGAGCCAGGCGGGGTTACGATAGAGCACATTGAGGCCAGCGGCCTCCCAGCCTACTCCACAATACCCCTGCTACTGAACGGTGTGTTCCTGGATATACTAACAACGGATTCGAAGGGCAGGGCGAGCGCCACGGTAACCCTGCCACCGCTCAGCCCCGGGGTCTACAACATGAGCTTGGTCGGCATAGTAAGCTATGCCTCCTACACAACAGTCCCGGTGATAGTCACAAACACGACCGCCGCCATAATAGCGTACATGGACTCTAAGACCTCGAGCCTCCACGCCGAGCTCTCAACGCTGGAGGAGGGTCTAACCATTACCATGTTGAAGGTCGACACGCTCGCAGCCAACGTATCAGCGGTGGCCAGGGGGCTCCAGGCCCTCGAGAAGGGACTCACAGGCCTCTCAAGCAGGGTCGATCTCATAGAAGCCGCGGTCTCCAACATCACGAAGACCCAGGAGTCCCTCAAGGCTAAGGTGGACGAGGCAGTCATGCACTCCAGGATAGCCGAGAAGATAGTGTGGAACCTGAACTCCACACTCCCAACCAGGATCAAGGCCCTCCAGGGCAAGGTCACAGCCATACAGGACACCGTGAACAGCCTAGCTGGGAGGCTAGGCTCCCTACAGTCGAGCATATCAAGCCTCAAGACGGGCCTCGACCAGCAGTCCAAGAAGCTGGATCAGCTAGCATCGACGCTAAGCGAGGCCAGGGCAAGCGCCTCAAAGGCCTACGGCTTGTCAGCGGCGACCCTGGCCCTGGTAGTCGTGACCCTAATAGTAGCGGGCCTCGGCCTCAGGAGGCACTAGAGCCCAGACAAGCCCCCACTCGTCACTCTTTTTCTCTACCACCCCTCCATTACCCACCGAGTCCTGGAGGTGGTTGGGGGCGGCTAGCGAGCGCGGTGGGATAGGCTTCCGGGAGGCCTTCAGCATCGGAGTCGGCGGCATGATAGGTGGGGGGATATTCGCTGTCCTAGGCCTCAGCCTGGAGCTGGCCGGCTCCGCGGCCCCGGTGGCCTTCGGGCTCGCGGGCCTCGTCGCCGGGTTGACTGCCTACTCCTACGCTAGGCTCACGAGGCGCTACCCGAGCCGTGGGGGCACGGTGGAGTTCATCGTTAGGGGGTATGGGAACGGGATCCTCGCCGGCGGGCTTAACGTGCTCCTAGTGCTCAACTACACGGTTATGATAGCGCTCTACGCCTACGCCTTCGGGAGCTACGCTGCGAGCAGCGTTGGGGGCGGAGGGCTCCTCGCCAGGGCGCTGGCTGTAGCCGTGATCGCCGCCTTCACGGGCGTCAACGCTCTGGGGGCCAGGGTCTCCGGGAGGGTTGAGGACGCCCTAGTCTTCTTCAAGCTCTCAGTGCTGGTGCTCGTCGTCGCGGCCGTGCTCCCCCTGGTGTCGTGGGGCAGTATAGCCCCATCGAGGTGGCCAGGCCCCCTGAGGATCCTCGTGGGCGGCATGATAATATTCCTCGCCTATGAGGGGTTCGAGCTGATAGCGAACTCGGCTGCGGACGCCGTTAGAGTAGAGGACGTGGTCAAGGCTTACCCCGCCTCCGTTGCCGTCGTGGTGGCGGTGTACGTGGCAGTAGCCCTCGTGGCCGCGGGGGCTATGAGCCCCTCAGAGGTTGTGAGGGCCAGGGACTATGCTCTAGCCGCCCTCGCCAGGAAGCCCCTCGGCACCCCCGGCTTCCTCCTCGTCGTTGCAGCGGCTCTCGCCTCGACCGCCTCGGCGATAAACGCCACCCTCTACGGCACCGCGGGCATAAGCTACGTGGTGGCCAGGTACGGGGAGCTACCCAGGGAGGTGGGCCGCACCCTCTGGGGTAGGGCGCCCGAGGGCCTCCTACTCATAGCCGCCGTGAGCTCGGCCCTGGCAAGCCTAGCCAGCCTCGGCGACATAGCCACCGCTGGGAGCGCGGGCTTCCTACTCGTCTTCGCCGCCGTAGACCTCGCCGCCTACAGGCTCAGGAGGCAGGTGAGGGCGAGCCCGCTACTAACCCTCGCGGGGGCTGCAGCCAGCCTGGCAAGCCTGGCGGTGCTACTCTACCACACAGCCACCACGAGCCCCGGGGAGGCGGCTCTCTTCGCCGCCCTCCTAGTAGGCTCATTCGCCTCCGAGGCCCTCTACAGGCTCCTAACGGGTAGGAGGATATCGAGGTACGTGGACCCCCTGCTGGCCGAGAGGGAGGAGCTGAAGAGGAGGTGGGAGGCCTGGGCCCCGAGGGTTGTTGAGGCCCTGAAGAGCATCCTAGGCGAGTTCGAGGCCTACCTGGTGGGGGGCATGGCCCGGGGGGAGGAGGAGTCCTCACACGACGTCGACATCCTAGTAGTCGCGGGGAAGCCCCTACACCCCCGGAGGCTGGAGGAGGCCACCAGAAGCCTGGCGGGCCTACCACGGCACCACCCGCTGCACATACACACCGCAACCCCCGAGGAGGCCCGGAGGATCCTGGCGGAAACCCCCCACAAGCCTCTCCACAGGGCCCACCGAGACGCGGGGGAGAGGGGGAGCTCCTAGGGCGGGCCCTGCTGGGGGCCGCTGCCGCATATCTCTTGATGGGAGCCCAGCATTGCAATCCTCGCCAGAAGAGGCACCCTCCTCTCCGGTACCGCGAGGCCCGAGACTATCGCCTGGCCGGGCTCTAGATCCGGCAGCCTCTCCGCGAGCTCTGACGTGACGGATTCAACGCTCCTCCTAAGGCTAGCTATGTCCTCCGGGTTAGTGGTCCTCAGGGCTATGAGGGTCGCAGCCTGGCTCAGCACGTCGGGGTCGACGAAGCCCGGCCTTTGAGTGACTAGCACGAGGCCTATACCCCACTTCCTCCCCTCCCTCGCAATCCTCAACACACCACTCTTCGTTGGAGGCTCCTTCTTCGCGGGAGCCAAGTTATGGGCCTCCTCGAGTATGAGGAGCGTCATACGGGGCGCTTGGGGGTCGTACTCCTCTACGGCTTCGGCGAATATTTCGTCGAGCATTCGGGCCACGGAGAACTCGGTGGCCCCAGTACTTGGTGGTGCGAGGAGCGTGAATGTAACCCCCTTCTCGAGGAAGCGCTTTACGACCTCTCTGTAGAGGTAGTGGTTGAGCGTGGGAGCCACGAGGATGCTCGCCTTGCGGAGGACGTTTAACGTGGCAGCCTGGGTGGCCTTCTCCCACTCACCCACTATATGCTCGAAGTCCGCAAACCTATCAATCATGGCCTTCTCCCACTCAGCCTCCTTAATTGGATCGATAGCCTTGAGAGCAGCCAGCACCGTCTGGGGAGAGGCCGGGTCGAAGGGGGGCTTCCCGATATTTGCCCAGCCCTTCCATAGTGGTAGTGTCAAGTAGTAGAGCCATGCATCTATATTGTAGTAGTGCGTGCTCCTCTTCAAGCTCTTCCCTGTTGGTCTGCTCCCTCCTTGCACTGACCTACACGTTTGGAGGTAGAGGCTATTGCATACAGCGTCGTCTAGTAGGATTCGGATATCCTTACTATCAAGGCTACTAGCGCCTTTGCTAAGGGCTTTGTTAGTCAGGTCTTTTATCGCGTTAACTATCTTCTCCGCTAGATCTTTAAAGCGGCCGCTAAACCTCTTGTGGGTGAATAACTCGAATAACTCGAACAGGAAGGTTATCCCCGCTATCGTGTTACCCTCTAGAAGGCCTAGAGCGTTCGCGGCACTCCTGAGTAGCACGGGTACGTATTCGCTCCGAGTGCCCGATATCTCGACAATCTCATCAATCGTCAGGGCGTCGGGGAGGGGGAGGGCTATCACTAGATATTCAGAGTTTAATATTGAATTCCATGCATCGAACGTTCCGATGACTTGGAGTCCCTTAGAAGTTAGGGTATAGATGTGGTGGCGCCCGAATAGTACCGAGCCTGCTGCTCTCCCGAGAGTAGCTAACTTGCCGTTCACATAGTCTAGTAGTTGCTTGTAGCGCTGCATATAGGCCTTCTCATGTGCCTCGTCGAGACCTGTCTTCGAGGGGTCATAGGGTACCAGTATCGTGAGGCGCTCTAGAGTTGGGGGGCTTACGCTCCCGCAGTGGGACCTTGGCTCGCAGATGTACTTAGTGGGCTCGAGGAGCGCCTCTAGTAGAGGCACGGCACGCGAGTGGGCGGGTCCCCGGTAGGGGTAGCCTAGGTATTCCCCCGCGACATCGAATATCACCAGGGTTCTCGGGTTCTGCCGGCCGCTCCCCCTCACATAGTACTCTAACGCTATCCTCTTGACGGTCTCCGTCTTGCCGGATCCCGTCTGGCCGACTATTGCTAGGTGCATGGTTAGCCGCTGCGGGTTTAACGTTACCAGAGCACCGTCAACCACGTAGTGGGAGCCTAGTACTAGGTATGAGCAGTCCCTGGCGGTCAGCCCGTTTAAGAGGTCGAATGCCGCCTCCTTTATCCTAGAGTAAGGCCTCGGGGGGCGCTTGTGGAACCTGAGTGCAACCTCGCCCTTCGGACTCCTCTCTACTTCCCCTAGTATCTGGAGGTCGACCTCCCTTAGACCGTATTGCCTCTGAACCCCCGGGAATGCGAGTTCCCTGAGTACATCACTCACCCTCTGGGGGTCAACCCCCTTCACCTGCATAGTTCTAATTATCTCCTCTAGCGCCTTCTGGTCTATGCTTGGTAGGATACCCTTCTCCCTGACATCACTCACCACGGCCAGGTAGCGCTTGGAGGGATCCTCCGAGTCCTCAATCTCTACCAGGCTACCGTATGTGACGAGCCTAGTGTAGCCCTGCGTCACTAGGACGTGGCCTCTAGCGGTGGAGTAGGAGGTTATCTCCGTAATGACGCCGGCCATTAAGAGGGGTTCGCCCTGATGATGGCTCGAGGGCACGCCGTGCACCATTTAGTATTACTCCACCATTTAGGCTTATTTTAGTTTATGCGGGGGCTACATAAGCTCGATCCTCTTCTCCCAGCTGCGTACGTAGTAGCGGAGGGGTATGAGCCTCTCGGCAAGCGGCCTAGCAGTGAGCGCCTCCTCGTATCTAACCCTGCTAGCTATGTCAGCCACCATTACACCCTGGGGGTACTTGTACCTGGTTAAGAAGGCCTCCAGGAATGCCAGCTCCACTAGGGAGATGGGGCTGCCGGGATCCCTGTAGTACTCTAGCCTGATGGGGGGCGCGTAAGTGTAGGTATCCGAGGCCGCTATCAAGCAGGGCTCCAAGGCACTCACACCGGCCCTATAGAGTCTGTCTCCGATGTCGTCACACCTAAGCGGGGGATCCACCACCAAGTACCTGGCCTTTAACCTGCTAATAACCCTTAGAATAGTCTCCTTGACATCCTCCATTTGCAGAGCGTTATCCTCGGAGACAGCCCTGGCCTCTATAGCGTCGAGCGCGGAAGCGTAGAGTTCATGTCTCTCAAACTCTTTGGTGGCGTGGCTGTCCAGGAAGCCGAGGTAGTAGGCGGCCATTATGATGTCTGGGTCGCGCGTGGAAAGCGGCAGGAGCTGCCCCCTAGCCAAGGCCCTCACTATAGCTCTAACGGACTCTAATCGCCCATCCTCGGCCCCACCGACCTTGCTAACAATAGCTGCGAGACCCGGCAAGGAGCCCTCCAAAGTCACAGCTCGGTTTATCGCCTCTAGTAGCGGGTTCATAATGTCTGCCATACGACGCCCCAGGGATCTTATCTCCTCTTCGGACTCGCAGAGGCACCTGGCGAACCTCTCCGCGTTGATTCCGAGGGGTACTCCAAGTAATTTCGTGGCTTCTGCCGAGGCCACGTGGACAGCGTGTTCACCATTAAAATATGGTGAGCGGGCGGCCTCTAAGACTAGGTCTATGATGGCCTCGGCAACCAGCTTGAAGAGTAGCGTAGAAGATCTGCTAGTATCCTCCACTACCCCGGCGGGATACGCATCACCATTCTCAGCAGTCTCGTATAGCTCATCTAGTATTAAAGCCATTAAAGCTCCGGAGGATATAGAGTCCCTCCTCTTCCTCCTTCGAGCCCTATAGATGAGGTCTTCCACGACCCTGTTATCGAGGCCTGCATAGTATAGGGCAGACCTTGCCGTCTCCTCGGGTAAGTCGAAGTTGGGCGAGAGATACTGGGCTAGTTGCTGGACTAGCGGGCCATCCTTTATGCCCACAATGAGGCCCCTGCCACGCTTGGACTCCTCCCTAAGCCAGCGGAGGAGTGCTGCGAGCTCCACTATGTATGTGAGGGCCTGTCTCACCCTGTAGTCGCCTCTCGCGTAGAGTAGATGGAGCCTCTGAGGGCCCTCAGGACGGTTGATCTGGTAGGTGTGATACCACAGCTCCCCGCCTGGTTGCGGTTTCAGCTCTAGCGTGTAGACCGCCAACTTGATTATGGACGCCGGGGTACCCGGGGTCTCCAGGGTCCTCCCGCCTACATCCACATGTATAATTCTCACCGGTTCCCCCGCTGAGGATATCTTGCCAAGGGCCTCCGACGCTATCTCAGCTAGGTTCCTCCCATAGGGAGGATCCCCCAACCCCCTTATCCTATCGAGGAGGGCTAGGATAAGGGCCTTCTCGCTCTCGATTAGGGCCAAGCCTCGCACCCCCTAGGCTAGCATTATGAGGTTGGCCTTCTCCACGGTTTTACCGCAGGGCTCGCTGCTCGCGAGGGCCCTCTCAGCCTCTTCCCTCGGGACGATGGTTGCTACGACGTGTGCTCCCTTATTGAGGGCCACGAGGGCGGCCCAGACGGCCATGATCTTGCGGCCCCCGGTGACGTCAACGTAGTCCCCGGGTCTTATGAGGCCCCCCAGGGCGTCGCCCAGCTTCACTAGGTCGGCCTGGCTTCTGACGTCTGGGAAGCCTAGCTGCACCGTCTTAACAGCCGCGCCGGGCAGGCTTCCGTTGGGGCATGGGCACTCCCTGAGGATCCTCGCCGCCTCCTCGACCGTCTCCCTAACATTGCCAACGATCACGACCTCCTCAATGTTGACGCCCCTCGATAGGAGTAGGCATAGGCTCGTATGCGGCGCCCCAGGGGTCAAACCCACCGTAGCTATGAGCCTGGCCAACTGGGATCCCGTAGCCCTCCGGGAAGGACTGGCCGGCCGGGGCCTAAATGTGTTCGGGCCGGATCCCTAGAGCGACTGAGCCCCCCGGGGGGTCAGACCTCTAGGAGGCTTAGCAGGCTCCTCCTGAGGGCCTCCCTATTCGCTTTGCTCGTGTAGCTTAGAGGGCTGTCTGCTGGGGGTCCGGCCTCTATGATCCTGCCGGCGTGGGGTATGCTCCTGGAGGCCCTTCTGAGGGCCTCCCTGTACGCCTTGACGTTCACGTAGTATACTATGTAGGCGTAGCGGGTCAGGGCCTCCCTGAGGTCTGCCTCGAGGGCCCTTACCATCAGCTCGAGCCTCCAGGGCTCCCTCCTGTAGTAGCGGTCGCTGCTGGGGTAGACGTCGCACCACCTGTAGAGGCGCTCCTCCCCCCACGGCACCAGGCCCGGCTTGCAGGAGTCTATAGCTGCAAGGTCGACTAGGCCTGCCCCGACGAGGTCTCCCAGGGAGGCTAGTATGACCCTCCAGTTCCTGCATAGGCTGTAGTCGCCTAGGCGGACGCAGGGGTTGCAGGGTAGGACGAGGAGGATCCTACGCTCTGGCATGGAGTGCCCCCCTTATCCTCTCTATGTAGCTCCTCATAGCCGCTATGTTAGCCTCGAGGGTCCCCCGGGCCCTGTGGATGGTCCTCCTCCTATACCGTATCTCGGCAAGCCACCCCCCGCTATCTATGCTGTAGACCCTCCAGAGGAGCCCCCTCCTAGAGAGGGCCCTAAGCGTCCTCGCGCCGACGCCGAAGAGGTGGAACATGTAGCCCTCTGGGAGGGCCTCTAGGAGGCGCGCTATGAAGCCCGCCCTGGACCTCTCCCCGTCTAGGCCCCCTATGCCTAGGAGCCTCACGCCCCGGGGGAGCCTCGGGGCCCTCTCAACGGCGCCGATGCGCTCGAGGTCGTTGAGGCTCCCCAGGTAGCCCTCAACGCTCTGCCCCTGGAGGACTGGGAGGAACTCTCGGGGGTAGGCCTCCATGAACTCCCTGGTTCTAGCGAGAGTGGCCCCGGGATCCCCGGGTATATCAGGGGCGGCGACCAGCTCCCAGGGCACCCCGGCGGCTAGGGCCAGGCGCGCGTACTCCCCCACATCAACTCTGACGCCTAGGGCCATAGCATGGTATGCCCCACTATCGAGCATCACACCGGCGACAACTCCCCCCTCGACGAGGCCCCTGAGCCTAGAGAGTCCCCCGGGCTTCCAGGTCAGGGTCGTATAGCTAACCAGCACCCTGACGCCTAGGCCTGAGCCTGAGAGGGCCTCGAGGGCCCTAGCCTTCGTCTCGGATACGTCGGGTAGCACGAGGTAAACGCGGGGTCTCAGAGCCCGCCACCCAGCCCCGGGAGCTCCCCGTGGGTTGAATATAAGGTTAAGCCGCTCCCAGAGCTCGTATCGAGACGGGGGCCTCCCACCCTATAAGCCCGGTCGAAGGCTGAGGCTCTTGGGGTATAGGCTAGTGGCTGAGCCCCGCCTCTCAAGGCCTGTGCCCCGGGCTCCCGGGGTCTACGTTCTACTCCTCGAAGTCCGGGGGAGGGTGGTGGTAGAGGCTAGAACCCTCAGAGCCGTGATAGAGCCCGGCCTCTACGCCTACGTGGGGAGCGCCTGCGGCCCCGGGGGCCTGAGGGCCCGGATCCTCAGGCACCTCAAGAGGAGGAAGAGGGTGTGGTGGCACATAGACAGGCTCACCACAAGCCCCAACGCTGGAGTGCTAGCCGCGGCCTACTGCATCACAGACTCCTGCGGGCCCCCCGCCGAGGCGGGGATAGCCCTGTGCCTATCCCGCAGGGGCTACCAGCCCGTGAAGCGCTTCGGCTCAACAGACGACCCCCAAGCCGAGAGCCACCTCTACAGGGCACCGCCCACGGAAGGCCTCGAGGGCGCCCTCGCCGACTCCCTAGAATGCCTCGGGGACGCAGCAGGCTCGGGGAAGTGTGGAACAAGCCTATACGAAGGCGGCAGTCGATCCCAGCCATAGAAGCCCTTACACGATGCAGATGAGGCCTTCCCCGGAGCTATGCGGACACCGCCCTCGCCGGCATTATGAACCCCCGCCTGCGGGGATTAGGTATGCGCTAGTCCGATCCGAGTAGGGCTGTTTCGGGTTTACGCGGCTTTTAATTGCTTCTAGAGACCCTTGATGTTTAGGCCTCTCATTGCTGTGGGTACCGTGTTACCATAGCTCTGCAGGGTATGTTAGGCTTGTAGCCCATGCAAGCGTAGCGGTGGCCGCGGTGAGGGGCCCCGCCGGGGAAGCGCAGTGAACCACCCACCGAGTTAGAAAATACGAAAAAGCCTCGGTGGACGGCGAACGCTCTCCTACCTCATCCACAGCTTTTCGCGTTCCCCTCTCATGCGGCGCTAGATCTACTTTGCTTCAAGGTAGTATTATTTAGTGCATAAATAAGCCTTCGAAGGGTCTGTAGCGTAGGGCTTTCGGGGTGCTACCTAGTATGACTAAGAAGATAGTCGTAGTGGGAGGAGGTGTGGGGGGAGTAGCGTCATCGCTAATGCTGGCTGATGAGATCAGGTCTAACAGGCTCGACGCGGAGGTTCTCTTGGTGAGTAAGTCCGAACACCACTACATGCCCCCCCTCTGGCTCGACGTTGCAGTTGACGGGCTCGACGTTGAGAAGACTAGGGCCCCCCTAAGGGGCGTCGAGTACTATGGGGTTAAGACTCTAATCGACGAGGTGGTTAGTATAGACCTCGCCGAGAGGGAGATCGCAACGAGGTCGGGGAGGAGGATAAGCTACGACTACCTGCTCATAGCGCTCGGAACAGTTAATGGCTGGAGCGAGTACCCGGGCCTGGAGGAGGCCGGGTGGCACAACTACGACCCCGAGTCCGCCAGGGCCTTCAATAGGGCCATAAAGACCTTCCGCGGGGGTAGGATAGTCGTCCTGGTACCCGAGCTCCCCCATAGATGCGGTATATACCCGCTCGAGATAACGACGCTTCTAGCCCACTACTACAAGGTGAAGGGCGTTAAAGTCGATATAAAGTACGTCGCCCCCCGCAGCATGCTCGGCTATCACCCACTCGACATACTGGGGCCCGACATAGGGAGGCTTGCTAGGGAGATCCTGGAGGGCTATGGGGTTGAAGTAATAGTTCATAAGGGCCTCGAGAGGGTTGACCCCGAGAAGAGGGTAGTAGTCACCAAGGACGCCGAGATAGAGTATGACATGCTCGTGAAGGTCCCACCGCCCAGGCTGCCGCCCCTCCTGAGGAGCCCCGACTTCCAGCTCGGCGACGACAAGAGGTTCACGAGGATCCGCACGCCCCACTTCCAGCACCCCGAATACGACGAGGTCTACCTCACAGGGGAGCATAGCATGAAGCCCGCGGGCCTAGGGCTAGCCGGAGTGTTCGTCCACTTCGCGAGTATAAGGGCTGCCAGCATGATACTGGAGGATCTCGGCAGCGTATACAGTCTATACGACTACCCGCCAGTACACTGCGTGGCCTATATAGGCAATGGAGGACTCATCGGGAGCTGCGAGGTAACCTACGATGAGGGTAAGGGCCACTACAGGTGGAATGACAGGTGCTACGTGACCCTCAGGGGGCCCATGGTGAAGATTTTGAAGAGAACCTTCTACATGTCATGGCTTGGCAGGCTCCGGTTCCCCCACGCCCCGAAGCCCTCCCTGAGGGAGTTGGGGGTGGAGGCGCATGGCGGCTGAGGAGGTCTCAGGCGTAGAGGAGGCCGTCGAGGTCGACGCCCTCAAAGAGCTGGCGGAAGTGGCCGTCCAGCTCAAGAAGGCCGGCATAATAGACGCCCTCAAAGAGCTACTCACGGACTATGAGGGTAAAATGGCGACGATCTCCAACGACATAGCGCTCTTCCGCCTCATAGCACTAGCCAACACGATCCTAGACTCCCTACGGCGCCTCGAGCCCTCCGATGTACAAAGGATAAAGAGGAACAGCGAGACCATACTCTACTGCCTCATCCAGGGCCTCGAGGCCAGTGATCCCTCGAACGTGAAGCCCGTGGGGCTCACAGGCCTGCTATCCGCCCTAAGAGACGAGGACGTCCAGAGGGGCCTCGGCCTACTCGTGGGCCTCGCAAAGCATCTAGGCGCCTGCACCCGGCGAGGCTCCCCAGGAGGCGGGGCGCCATAGCTGCCGGGCGGCCTAGACGCTGGCCCCGAGGAGTTACGCCTCAACGCCGAGCGCTTCAATGTACTGCTCGGGCTTGAGGCGGAGGGCCTTAGCGGTCAGGATCGCCCTCATCGACTCCAGGGATAGCCTGGCGAGTGCTAGGGCTGCAACGGCTAGGCCTAGGTGTAGGGGGTAGGACTCGAAGGCCTGGAGGGCCGCAGCCCTAACGGCCTCCCTGGCCCTCCTATAGCTTGCCTCTAGGGCCTCAACTATGCTCCTACCCTCGAGGCCCTGATCCGGGAGCAGCTGCCTCAGCCCCGCCAGTAGCTGGTCCTCCTCAACCTCCCTCTCGGCGAGCTCCCTCAGGCCACCCCAGGGGATGCGGCAGTAGGGATCCCTGATGGGGGGTATCGCCGCCGCCACCACCCTGGGCTCGAGGCCCTGGAGCACCGCCTGAGCCGCTGCCCTGGCCGCCCTGTGGCGTAGCATCGGGCACACTATCCTGGAGACCCAGCGGGCGCTGTCGGCGTCGAGGCCCCCGAGTGGCTGGGTGTATATTATGTACGAGACCGCTGGATGCGCTAGAGTGTAGACCCTAGGCTCCCTCGCAGCCCTAGCCGCCTCAACGGCCCAGGAGAGCGCTCTGTGGAGGGGCTTGAAGGGCTTGGCTACGTCGAGGACCCTATCAACGCTCGACGCCGCCTCGGGATCCCTGGCTATCAGGGCCGTGGGGGCCCACTCTATGGACGCCGTCGCCGGCCGCGGGGGCCTGGAGCCCGACTCGACGGCCTCCAGTATTGCTAGCATGTCGAGTGCCACGTCGTCTAGGGCGAAGGCTAGCAGGGCGTCCCCCGCCCCCTCGGGTGCGAGCTTTGAGAGGTGGAGGGCCAGGGATCCCAGCCAGGAATAGAGCGCCTCCTCGACCTCCCCGGGCCTCCGGGCCTCGGAGAGGCCGGGCACGTACTCCCTCAGCACCGTCAGGGCCTCCTGGAGGTCGGCGGCTGAGGCTGCGTCCCTGATCCTCTCGAGCGCTGGGATCAGGGTCTTAGCGACCCTCGCTGCCGGTGCGAGCTTGGCGTAGGCGGCGCTACCCGGCACCCCCGGCACCCCCGAGCCTCTCGATTAGGGTCTTGAAGACCTCCTCCACAGCCCTATCCATGTTGGCCCTGGCCGCCTCGTCGAGCTCCCTCGCGAGCCTCGCCTTCTCCGAGTCGAGCCTGGCGTCTATGGATTCGACCTCCCTCTCCGCGAGCCTCTGGATCTCATCGATTATGGAGTCCACTATGCCGTCGGCCTCGCTCTCCAACTCCGACATGAGGGCGTCGACTAGCCTCATCAGCTCAGAGGCCCTGCTACTAGCTAGCTCGCGTAGCGCCGCCAGCTCCTCCTCGAGCCAGTTGACCGCGTCTACCAGCCTCTCGATAGGGCTCCCAGCCAAGCGTGCACACCCAGCCCAGGCCGTGGCCCGCCCCGCCATTTAAGCTAGGCCCCGCACCCCACAGGTACGGGGGTGCAGCGGGGCTGCCGGAGGTCGTTGACGTAGTAGTGATAGGTGGAGGGCCCGCGGGCTACCCGGCGGCCTCCCTCCTAGGCAGGGCCGGCTTGAGGGTGGCTCTTGTAGAGGAGGGGCTCCTAGGCGGGGAGTGCACGAACTACGGGTGCATACCGACCAAGGCGCTCTACTCGAAGCTCCTACACGCCCTCCAGGCCGGGTCGAAGCCCCAGCCGCTGCCGGGCCTCGCGGAGTGGGCCTGGAGGGGCCCGGTGGAGTCTAGCAGGAGGGGTGTGGGGGAGATACTCGAGTCCGCGGGAGTCTGGGTTGTAAGGGGCCGGGCCGGGCTCGCGGGTGAGAGGCTGATAGAAGTCGAGGGCGGGCCTAGCCTCAGGGCTGAGAGGGCCGTGGTTGTCGCCGTCGGGAGCGAGCCGAGCCACCCACGGGGCCTGGAGCCCGACGGCTTCCTAGTCGTTGATAACAGGGGCTTCCTAGAGGCCCTGCGCCGGGATCCTCAGAGGATCCTGATAGTCGGGGCTGGCGCTGTGGGTGTCGAGTACGCCACCCTACTAGCGATGGCTGGGAGGGAGGTCTACCTGGTCGAGATCATGCCGAGGATCCTCCCCGGGATCGAGAGGGGGGTCGCCCAGTCCGTCGAGGGATCCCTGAGGAGGATGGGGGTCAGGGTCTGGAAGAGGTCTAGGGTCGAGGGCCTCGAGAGGCTGGGTGACAGGGCCGCCAGGGTTAGGGTGGCGGGCCACGGCGTTGTCGAGGTTGACCTCGTAGTGGTGGCCACGGGTAGGAGGCCGGCGACGAGGGGCATAGGCCTGGAAGCCGTGAAGGCTAGGCTCGACGACAAGGGCTACCTGGGCGTTGAGAGGCCACACATGAGGGCGGGGCCCCCATGGCTATACGCCGCGGGCGACGCAGCCGGCCCCCCGCTCCTAGCGCATAAGGCCTTCCACGAGGGCATAGCGGCCGCCCACTCCATACTAGGCATCAAGCCCCCCGAGCCGGGGCCCATACCCATGGTCGTCTACACCCACCCGGAGGCCGTGAGTGTCGGCGCCAGCCTAGAGGAGGCCAGGGCCCAGGGCATCGAGGCGGTCGAGGCCAGGGTGCCCGTCGGCGCTCTCGCGAGGGTCTCCATCGAGGGGGGTGGGAGGGGCTTCGTGAAGATAGTGTATGACCCGGCAACACACAGGATCCTCGGCTTCCACGCCCACCTACCCGGGGCATCAGAGCTGGCGGGCTACGCCGCATACCTCATAGCCCGGGGCGCCAAGCTCGAGGAGGTGGCGTCAACCATACACCCCCACCCAACGCTCTCAGAGGCTCTCTGGGAGGCAGCCAAGGCGGCGCTGGGGGAGCCCGTACACGTACTAGCGGCGTCAACTAGGAGGTAGCTAGAGGATCTAACTAAGCAGGGGCCCCCGAGGATCCCCGGGGAGAGGTAGTGCCCCTCCCAACTTTAGCTGGGGAGGGGTGAAGCCCTAGCAGGTGTGAGAGCCATTCGGCAGCAGCGCTATAGGCGGCTTCAGCCATTTCTAGGAGGGTGGGGATCCTCCCCAGCTCTCTGGCTAGATCCCTATAGCCCTGGTGTTCCTCTATTCTAACTATCTTCTTCACGGGGATTACGAGGTGGTATGACTTCCTTGCCCTCCTATGGAACCCCTCGTGTATGAGGTAGGCGCCCTTCCAGTGTAGGAGCGCTCTGAGGCTTCCTGCAGCCTCTAGTTTGACTGCTATGAAGCCCCCTGCTGGGCCTCTCCCCCCGGGTAGGGGCCATATGGTTATGGGTGATAGATGCCTGCCAGCGTCGCCCTTGAGCGGCCCCCTGAGCCTTCCCTCTTCTAGCTTCACACCCCAGGGGACTCGAAGGTAGCCCGTCACCTTTGGGGGTCTGCGGGTCTCCACGTAGCGTGGCAATCCCAGGGGCCAGGTATGGTAGGTTGGGCCAGGCTCCTCCACGCCTGCTATCCTACCGCTGGCGGCGTGGTATGCCTTCCACGTTGATTTCAGGGTCGACGCCCCTATAGCGCTTAGAGCGCAGAGGATCCTCGCCGAGTCATCCCCGATTTCGCTGCAGTCGGCGGCCCTCTCAAAGCATGCGTAGTCGCCTGGATCCTTGGAGAGGCCCTGGAGCTCCTCCACGTGGTAGGGGCAGGGGTGCCTGGCGTTCTCTGAGACCAGGATCTCGGAGCCCTTTAGGGTCGGGGCTAGATTTAGGCAGTCGTCACTCTCCCCGAGCGATGCCGTGGCCATGTCGACTATGAATCCAAGTGCTCGGTCGAGGCTCTCGGGGCTTATGGCGCCCCTTAGGAGGTCTATGTAGTCGGAGAGCATCCCCTCCAAGTGGGAGCTTACCTCTGCCTCGACAAGCCTGAAGTGGCCGAAGCCCCTGGAGGCCGCCTTACCGAGGCCTACTACCACCGGCACGGCTGCGAGCGCGGCCACGGCCAGGGCCTGGGAGGGCCCGTCCCCTCTGGCCCCGGGCCTCTTGAGGACCCTCACTACAAGCTCTACATCATTCGGCTTAAGGGGCTGGATCTCATAATAGCTCCGCCCCTCCTCGAAGCCCTGGACTGTGAGGAGGAAGCGTGGTATAGCGAATAGGAGCAGGGCCTCCTCGCTAATGCCCTCCAACAGCTTGGAGGCGCCCTCATCGCCTAGTATGCTCCGAGTCACCACGCCCACGGGGGGCTCGTGGTCTACGCCGAGGAGCCTTCGAAGCCTCCTATAGGCATGGAGGCTTAGCGCTGTTAGAGCATTCGATACTCCAAGTCTCCTATTCGGCCTCTTCGGGTGAGCGATCCCCCTAACCTTGGAGATAAACTCCTCCAATAGCTGGGCTTCCCGAGGCTTTATGTAGGTTACACGATCTACCTCGGGGAGCCTCCACTCCTCACGGACTACCACGGGGCTTGAAGCCCTTGTGGAGCCGAAAGCCCTCGCCGCTACAGCCTCGGCCTCGGCGTGGCCCCGGACTGGGATGCCGTATTCCTTGGATTTCCTGCTGCAGGGTGCCCCCGCTAGGGCTGCAATCCTCAGCAGCCACCGGGCCCTACCTATGAGCTGCGTGGCCTTAGGCATGTAGGGGCCTAGACACTGTGGGGGCTCCTGGGGGCAGTAGAAGGTTCTGCCATTAAATCCCCCGGGCCATATTGGGGTTTCCGCGCTGAAAACGAGAGTCGCAAGGGACTCTAGGGGCACTAGCGGATCCCCCCGTGGTATTGTGGTGGGTCTAGGCTTTTACTTTATCGCCGTGTCCAAGGCGGCCATGAGTATGAGGCCCGCGAAGAATGCGAGTGTCGCCTTGCCCTCGTGGCCGCTCCTATGCGTCTCGGGTATGGCCTCGTGGCTCACAACGTATAGCATTGCACCGGCGCCGAAGCCGAGGGCGTAGGGTAGCAGCCTCACGGAGACCTCTGTGAGGTACGCCGCGGGCACGGCCATGGCCATCTCTGAGAGGCCGCTTAGCCACGCGTAGAGGAGGGCCCTGCCGAGGCTGCCCCCGCTGGCGTATACCGGCACGCTGACCGCTAGCCCCTCGGGGATGTCCTGTATGGCTATGGCCAGCCCCACCGTGAAGCCCGTTCTGGCGGAGTAGGCGCTCGCAGCCCCTATGGAGAGGCCCTCGGGTAGGTTGTGGATTATTATGGCAAGCGCCACCAGCCAGGCCGCCTTCAGCTTCCTGAGGCCCGATGGGGGCCCCTCATAGCCTTTAACCAGGTGCTCGTGTGGCACTAGCTCGTTCACAGCGTGGACCGTCAGGGCCCCGAGGACGACGCCCGCGAGGGGCCTGAGGGCGCCGTAGGAGTCTATGGCGGGCACGAGGAGGCTGGTGAAGCTAGCCGCCACCATCACGCCGGAGCTGAAGCCCAGGCCCACGTCTATGAGTAGGGGCAGCCTCTCCTCCCCGCCGCGGAGGAAGAGGACCCCGAACCCCCCAAGGCTGGTCAGGGCCATGGCCAGCCCAGACATGACGAGCGCTACCCATACCGGCCCCCTCTCGGAGAGGTGCATCAACAACGCCGCGGCGGCCAAGGCACTGTCAGCCGCCACCAAGCACTTACAGGGGGTTTATATGGAGGCACCAGAAGAGCGGGCTCGGCCTCCGCCGTAGGACCCCCACGAGGCCTCGGGCCCTAGCGAACCTCCTCACAGCCCACTCCAGCGATGCGGGGGAGTGCTTAGAAGTGTTTCCCGGGGGCTACCAAGCGTTAGCAGGTCGCCCCCAGCTTCTCGGCGAGCCTCCTTCTATCCTCGGTCACCGGGGAGTTGACGTCGAGCACTAGGGCCCCTCCCCCGCCTGCCCGGGCGGAGTGGGGCGTGGAGGGCGGGATCACCCTATACTGGCCCCGCGCAAGCCTGGACCACCCCGCGCCCTCGATCCATAGATCCAGCTCCCCATCCAGGACCACGGTGACCTGCGTCGACTCGTGACTATGCCTTGGAACCTCGGCCCCCGGATCCAGGAGCGTCTCAACAACTATGACCCTCCCATCGCAGTAGGAGACCCTAGACCTAACCCCCGGGAGAACCTCGATGAAGCCGTCCATGGGGTCGTACACCGCCAAGGCAGCGGGGGGCGAGCGGGTAATAACCCCCACGCTCCAAGCCATCAGGGCCCCGTGAGGAATCTGCCCCACGCCGAGCCCCCCGGGCGATGGGCTGGATTGGCCTTGCCGAGGGTTAGGCGCAGAGCTTAGGGTTCCTGACGCTGGCCACGTAGGCCTCGCGGAGCCTCCTCCTAGCCTCTTGGAGGCGTGGGTGCCACACGTGGTCTAGGGCTGTGCCGCAGGCCTCGGGTATCGCCATGGAGCGCACCTCAGCGCTCGCGTGGCCCCCCAGGAGGCCCTCGACCACTAGGGCGTAGCCTTGGGCTGCGTGCTTGGAGGCCCGGGCGCCCTCGAGGAGCCCTAGGGGCTCTGGCTCGATGCTGCCGGGCAGCCTTGAGGCTAGGTCGTCGAGGATCCTCTGGGCCCTCGAGAGCCTGCCGCTGACGAGGAGCCTCTTGACTCCTCTCCTCGCCGCGATGCCCGCTATGGTTGTCGCTATGGACTCCATCATAGCCTCGTAGGCCTCCCTACACGGCCCCCCGGAGGCCGCGGCCCTCTCGAGGGCCTCCAGGGGGTCGCTTGCCTTGCACGCCTCCATCACTCCCCCGTGGAAGACGTCGCCCCTCCCCCAGCAGCCCCCGGCCGCTACGGCCTCGAGGTCTAGGGGGCCCGCGGTGATGAAGCCAGGCGCCAGACTCGTGCCGCCCAGCGCCCACGTGACCCTCCCCGACTCCACTAGGATTAGCGCGTTATAGCCGTAGCCGGCCTCTAGGAGGAGGAAGCTCGCGTCTCCGGGGTGGCCCTTGGATTCCAGGTGTAGGGCTAGGAGGGTCACGGCCAGCTTGTCGGCGGTGCCTATGTCCACCCTGTTATACTTAGCGCCCCACCTGAGCGTTGGGAGGTGTATGATTCCGGGTATGAAGACGCTCCTCACCCCCCTCCAGGAGACTAGCTCGACCACCGTGTCGGCTAGGGCCTTGTAGACCATCACGCCGGGGTCGCCCCTCTCGACCCCCTCCTCTATGGCCTCCCTAGTGCTGAGTAGGAGTACCTCGACGGCGAACCTCTCGGGGTCGACTACCTCGTGGGAGAGGGTGACCGGCACACCGTAGCCTGAGGGGGCGGCTATGGCGTCCACCTCCCCGGCCTCCCTGATGGCCTCTAGGAGTACCCCGGGATCCCTAGCAACCCTCACGGTATCGATGCTGGCCTCCCACACGACCCTGCCATCCTCCACTAGGGCTA
>JALSQM010000154.1 GCA_026985385.1 Acidilobaceae archaeon
CTCGAACGCTAGACCCGTAGCTATCGATATAAGTACTATCGTATCGAATAGTTTCTCGATGTCCGAGAACGCGACAAGTTTATTAGGGCCCACGACGGCGGATGAGGTGACTATCATTATCTTAAAGGCGAAGGGGAGGACGAAGAGTATTGCCAGAGTAACGCCTACGGCGAAGAGTCCCAGGCCCACTGTGAGGAACCATTTGAGGAACCTCCTCTCGTGGGGGTAGAGTGCAGGTCTGACGAACTCGTATATCTCCCTTATTATGACGGGGCTGGCCCCGAGGACCCCGAGGACTAGGGCCGACTTTAAGAGGAGACTGAAGCCTGCGAAGGGGTTATACTGAGCTATGTAAACATGGTAGGTGTGCCCCCTCCACGTCACCTCCTGAGGAAGTACATGGGCTATGATGCTACGCGGGAAATAACTCACAAGAGGTATGTAGTACTTGAAGTCAACGGGTATGAATGAGAGGATCCCAGCGGCTACTAGTATTGCTATGAATATCCTCCTAAGCCTAATTGATAGTTCTATCAGATGCTCACTGATAGGCCTCTCCACGTCGTATGGAGGCGATGAACCGTCGGTGGGACCCTCTCGCCTGAGCTCGGGCAACTCTCTACCCCCGCCGCTAAGGGCTTGGAGATCGCCTGCGGAGCAGCCGGCGGCGCGGTGACGTGTTACCCCTAGCTGCGGCTATGCCTCCGGGGCTAAACGTTGCTTGAAGCCTTAACCTTTCTCTCCTCAGGGGTCTGAGGGCTGCCTGGGGCTAGGCCCTTAGGAGCGGGAGTCCCCCTCTCCTGCCCTTTACTAGACCGCTTGTCCTCATCGTAGTACCCCGAGCTAGCCTTCCTGAACTCACGGACGGCCTGACCTAAACCCTTGGCTAGTGCTGGGAGCTTGGTGGGGCCGAGGATTAGTAGTAGTATTACCAGTATTATGAGTAGCTCGTCGCCCTGGAATATGGCCCCCACAGCATGCACCCCCAATGCAGAGTTTGATTTCCGCATATACACTGCGCTGAGCCGCCTTTAAATGGATTGTATAGTGTGGAGAGGGTGGCTAACGCGTCAAGGCCTCATTTAATATTTTGGCACCCTAAAAGGCCTCAAGCCGTGGGTCAGACCTAGCCCACCTCTCATCCTTGGATGCATGTATAGAGTAGAGCCTCAAGCCCCTCTCCTCGTGGAGAAGTGATTCGAGGCCGAATAGCCCTGCAGCGGACCTGTAATCGCCTAGCTCGAGAGCTTCAATAGCCTCCCTATAGGCGGTTGAGGGCACTCTAACTACTACGCGGAGCACGGGGGGGCTCGGAGCCTCCTCTAAGTCCTCCCTCCTATTAACGTTCTGGAGGATCCTAGCATCTTCAGCGTGGATACTCCACCCTGACACCGCGCTCCTCGGAGCGCCTCTGTATGCATCCGTGAGCCTCACCAGCCCCCTCTTGGCCACGCAGGCCTCCTCGAGAGCCTCCAGCGCTGGTGATGCGAGGTACCCGAGCGTTACGAGGGGGTAGCCTGGGTGGAGCATGGGCGTCAGTGCGTCTAGGGAGGACTTCCGCGCTAGTTCAACTATAGACTCGACCGCGCTACCGTCCAGGAAGGGATAATCGACGCCAGCTACTAATAGCTCCTCAGGCCTTAGCTCTTGGTACACGGTGACAACAGCCCTAGGGGGGCCCAGGCAGGGGAGGCTCGGGTCGTCGCTCATAACCTCAGCGCCGAGCGACCTAGCCAGATCCACCGCTCTTCGGGGCGTGTAATCGGTCACAGCAACGATGACTTCGCCTGCGACACTAGAGATCGCCGTGTATACTCTCTCGAGGAAAGTCCTACCACCCACTCTCGCTAGGGCCTTTGGCTCGCCGAACCTCCTCGAAGCCCCTCCAGCTAGTATAAGGGCTAGCATGGGTGAGGAGTACCTCCAAAACGTGGGGGTTCTATGCGAGCCTTTAAGCTTAACACCGCTGGAGCATAGCCTTGGGGCTCATGGGTGGCGGGCGAGGGCTTTGCTAGGGTTGAAAAGCCCTTGAGGCTCCTGAGGCCTGTTCCAGCTTACCTCCTCCTCACAGGCTCCCTGGAGAGGGGCGATGTCAACGTTATGGCTGCTAGCTGGGTCGTGCCCACCTCCAGGCGCCCCCCTAGGGTGGGCGTTGTACTTGATAAGTCTAGCTATAGCCTAGCCCTGGCCAGGAAGTACGGCTGGCTAGTGATAGGCGTTGTCGACGTCACTATGGCTGAGTTGGTCAAGTTCGTCGGCACTAGAAGCGGTAGGGAGGTCGATAAGGTGGGGGTTACAGGCTTGAAGATTGCCCCGTCACCTGTGGATCCCAGCATACCCGTGCCCCGCGATGCCCTAGCCTACCTCGTACTCCACGTCGACTCAGAGGTAGACCTAGGCCCTACCGTGCTACTTAACTGCAGCATAGCATACGCTGCAGCGCGCCAGGGCCTCTACAGGAACGAGGGAGGCTGGGATCTCGGGAGGGCCAAGGTGCTGCTCCACAAGGCGAAGCACAGCTTCACAACCCCCTGCAGCGACGAGGTCTACGTCATTAGGACGCCCTGGGGGGTAGCCGTGAAGAAGCCCTGGAGGAGGCTATTCGAATCCCAAGACGAGGAGTAACAGCTAAGCGGCCAACCCTAGGCTGAGAAGGCCTCCTCGCATAGGAGTAGTCCTCTGAGGGCCCGGGCTAGGGCCTTGAGGAGGGGGCTCTTGGAGTTCTCCTCGAGGCACTCCGCAAGCCCTGGCAGCCACTGGAGCGCATGCTCGTAGAGGAACCCCCGCCGTAGCCCCCTCAGCTCCTCGAGTATATCCAGGGGTCCCCCACTCGATAGGAGGCCTGCCTCCACTGCATGGAGTGCCGAGAGGAACTCTAGCTCAACTGATGCGTGATCAACAGTTATAGACTCGCCCTCCTCGACCTCGAAGCCTAGAGCGCTATAGTACCTGTTAAGGCTCTCCGAGACCCCTGGAGCGGCTAGTATCCTATGCTTCCCGGGTATAACGTGTGAGCTCTCATAGAGGGGGCAACTCACCCTCCCCGGCGAGGTTATTGCTGTAACTGTTAGATCCTCGTTGAACGCCTCCCAGATGCCTACGTCCCCGAGCGACTCGGCGAGTCTTGAGGCTAGATCTCCTATGGCCCCGCCTAGATCGGGGCAGGGCGACTCCGCGAGAATGCCCGCCGCCCGCGATAGAGCCTCGACAGACTCCCCGGAGACCAGCTTCCCGGATCTCGGGGGCGGGAGCAGTAGGAGTGCCACCACGCGGTATGAGTCAGCCAGCGCCTTATGGATCCTTGCAGCGAAAGCCATGGGACGCACCACGAAGAGGGGGGTCGGGAAGGGTAAAAGGGGTTGAGGGGGAGGGGATCGAGCCTCTAGTGCGTCGCCTTCTCAGTCTTCTTAACGGCGTTCCAGCCCTTCTCCTGGATCTCCTCCATCCTATTGGCCTCTTCCTCCTTCTGCTTCTCAATAGCCTCAACGCTCGGCTTATAGTTGCTTGAAGGCAGGTAGTAGACCCTTGCCGCCGTGTGACGCATGGGGCCGTGCGGGGTGCCCGGCACTGCGTGGTGCTCCCTCACTATCCTGTAGACCTCGCTGTTCGGATCGTCTAGGTCGCCGAAGATCCTCACGTGGGCGGGGCATGTCTCAACGCATGCTGGGAGGAGGCCCCTATCCACCCTGTGAGCGCAGAATGTGCACTTATCGATAGTCTTGAGGAGCAGGTTCACCTGCCTGGCGGCGTAGGGACACGCCGCAATACAGGAGCCGCATAGGATGCACTTGTTGGGGTCAACCAGTACTATACCGTCCTCCCTCTGGAAGCTGGCGCCAGTCGGGCACACGGTCACGCAGGGGGCCTTATCGCAGTGCTGGCATATCCTGTGGTAGAAGAGTATGTCGACGTTGGGGTACTTACCGCCCACTATCTCGTAGACCTCAGTCCTCAGCCAGAGCCTCCCAACGATCTCCTGGGCCTTCCTCTTAGCCTCCTCCGGGTTCTTATCAACTAGATCCCGTGTCTCCTTATCCGCCTCCTCGACGAAGTACTCCGCGGGGGGCTTATTGGTTCTAACGCCTAGGAGACCCCTCAGGATAGATGGAGCCGGCTTGGGCTGGAACTCCAACACTGAGCTGCTCGAGTTCAGGTTCTCGGCTATACAAGCAGCCACACAGGCCCCGCAGCCGAGGCACCTAGCGACGTCTATTACCATTGCATACCTCGTCACGGCTCATCACCCCCTAGCCTTCCTTATCTTAACGATTATGTCGCCCATGATCGCGCTGCCCGAGACAGGCTCTATCTCCATGGGCACCAGCTTGTTGTAGGGCACAGTCTCCAGCGGCGCGAAGCGCAGCCTCGGGCTCTCATGGCCGAATGCTGGCACTATGAATGCTGTATCAGGCCTTATCATCTCGGTCACGTAGACCCGAGTCTTGTAACACTTCCCAGTGACGCTGCATACCTCGACTAGATCCCCGTCTTTTAAGCCGAGCCTCGCGGCCCTGCTGGGGTGTATCCAGACCCTCTTGTATAGGTCCCTCGTCAGCTTCACGCTCAGCATCGGGTTATCCGCTGTGTGGGTGTGAGTCATCGTCGGGGCCTTACCGTATATGACGTAGAACTCATCGTCTGCAAGCCTTGGCCTGAGCTTCAGAGCCCTCGGAGGCACCCAGTCTATCAGCGGGTGCCACTCAGCCTTTATGACGCCATTCTTAGCCTCCTTAGCCCTCATGTATAGCATGAAACTGAATATCTCAACCTTACCCGTCGGCGTGGCCAGCATGCCCTTCTCCAGTAGCTCCCTGTTCTCCTTCACAACCTCATCCTTATCGGCGACCAGTATGAAGCCCTTAGTCCTAGCCTCCTCCAGCAGCTTGGATGGGCTCATGCCGAGCTTCCGGGCCAGATATTTGGCCTGAATCTCCTGTATGCGCTTAACTACATAGTTCTTCTTCGAGGGATCCGTTAGGATGCTCTCGTCTAGGGACTCTATGAGGCTCTGGACCTCGGCTATGAAGCCCTTGTCCGTGATTCCTAGGAGGCCCGCTAGAATCTCGGAGAACTCCTTGGCCCTACCTAGATCCTTGACGAGGAGGGATATGAAGTCGGTGAAGGGCACGCAGTTCGCTATAGGCCTATCAATGGCTGGCACGGCGGTGTAGAAGGCCTTGTAGGGCACGTACTCCACGGGCCTAATTATATCGTACCTCTCCAGGTAGACGCAGTCCGCTAGTATGAGGTCGGAGTAGAGGCCAGTGTCCTGAGGCATTACATCATAGAATATTACCTTCTCAACCTTATCACTCTTCAGCCAGTTGACCAGCCAGTCCTCCCCGTCTAGGGTTGTCTTGACGAAGTTCGCTCCCACGTTAAAGACCACCCAGCCCTTCTCGTTGCTCTCGGCCAGCTTCTTCAGGCCATAGTAGCTCCTGCCTAGGTTGAAGAGTACACCCTTGGTTTTACTGCCGTCGCTTAGTAGGGGTATCTCCGCGTTCTCGAGGGCCTTATAGATGTCGCTGGTTGGAGGCGCCGCTAGGCTCATCGGGTGGAGCGTCTCCTCTATACCAACGCCCGACAGGAGTATGCCGCCTAGCCTGAGGGGGGATCCCACGAGGGCGTTGAGTAGTGCTACCGCTCTCCAGGTGTGGAATGCATTGTATGTCTTAGAGCCGTGCCAGCCCGTGTCTATCGCTGAGGGCTTTGTGAGTGCGAACTCCCTGGCTATCCTCCTTATGGTGTCGGCTGGAACTCCGGTTATGGATTCGGCCCACTCTGGGGTGTAGCCCTTCTTCTTCAAGTGCCTCTTCAACGCCTCGAGGACGGGTATGTATAGCCTGCCATTCTTCCCCTGGTACTCGCCCTCCAGTGCCGGATAGACAGCCCTGCGGCTCCACACTATGCCTTTAACAGCCTCGTCCCACACGGCGAAGTCTATCTTGCCGTTGCTCAGCTTGCGGTACTCGTAGGGCTCTAGGGTCTCGGCGTCCACGAGCATGGGTGCGTTGGTGTACTTCCTCAAGTACTCATCGTCGTAGAGGCCCTCATCTAGTATAACATACATCATGGCGAGTAGGAACGCTAGGTCGGTGC
>JALSQM010000155.1 GCA_026985385.1 Acidilobaceae archaeon
TGGTAGGAGGTGGTCCAAGTGCATCTCGCCAGCCCTAACCGCGACCTCGACTCCAAGCTCCTTGTCGAGCCTCCACTCAACGTTGCCTCTGACGGCTTCTAGCATGAGCTTCTTAGATATCTCGGGCGTGACCTTGCGGTCCCTCACATAGCCAGTGTTCATAACGTAGACCTCTAGGCCTAGCCTGTCGACGAGGTCCATTATGAGGTAGCCGCTCCTCCACTTGGGCTCCATCATGAATGGGTCAAAGCCGGGAACCCTAACGGGCTCCGGCTTCCCGGCCTCGGCGCTCGTCCTGAAGCTCTCCCCGAGCATGAAGTACGCCGCCGCCTGCTCGGGGCTCGTGAGCCTCGCCAGGGGCGGCATCTCCGGGCGCCTCGTGAGGAAGAAGAGCGCGTGGACCCTGTCGAGGTCTATCCTCCCATCGGCTAGGGGTATCGCCTCCCTTATCGCCAGCGCCCTAGCATTGGGGGTTATACTTAGATCCGAGAAGTCGGGGGTTCCATCCTCTTTTACCACGACGTTCTCCAGCACGGCGTCTTGATGGGTTACAGCGGGGTAGAGCGCCGGGAGCTCGGGCACGCTATCGGTCTTCGGGTATAGGTTGAACTCGGTTCCATGAGCCCTACCGTCGGGTGTGAGTATCACTATATCGTCCTGGCGGAGGACGGCTTTCTCGGGGTGCCTGAGCCCGTGGCTCTCCAGGGTCAGGGTGGTCTTACCCGTGCCGCTCAAGCCGAATACGAGGACCCCGACCTCCCTCAAGACGCCGTTGGAGCGGACCCTATAGAGCTTGCTGCCAGCGTGGAGGCCGGGGCTGTAGTAGTTGTCCCTCGAGAGGTTCATGGCGAGCCTCAGGAAGCTCATCTTCAGCTCCCCATAGTAGTCGGAGCCCAGTATCAGAGTGGTTGCGGTCCTCCTCTCTATCAGTATCCAGGTCTCACCCCAGCTGGGGGCGTCTATAGTGACTATATCGGGGGATCCACCCTCACGCTCGCATGGGAAGAAGTTCAGGTGAGCCATGAGTGCTAGGTGGGGGTAGCTCTTCTCGATGAACCCCAGTATTCGGAACCTGTGACTACCAGCCCCTATACACCTCTCCACGGCGTAGTAGCTACGCTTTAGGAGCCAGTCAAAGGCCTTGTCCGCTATGCTGTAGGCCTCGTCGCTTCCATCACCTATTATCCTAGTCCTAGAGGGCATTCGAGCCCTTGCCTTCCGCGAGACTACTACTATAGCGCCGCTCCTCGTGCGCCTAGCGTAGCGCAGTGCCTCCTCGCGCAGGCGGGCGGGGGAGGGATCCCACTCAACGTCAGCCTGACTCTCTATGTCGCCGGCGAGCCCCCAGAGACTAGCTCTCTTCATGGCCCTGCAACTCCTCTACTAGTCCCTCCACCAACTAGGGTTTTTGGGCTTTACAGGCTGTGAGGCCCCTAAGTAGGCGGGGATTCTCTAGGCTGATATGAAGGCGTCCCTACTAATTGCTATGTACTCCTCGAATACCCTGCGGGGCGGCTCGCTGCCCGGGGGCGGGTAGACGCGGGGCCTGGGGGGCTCGCCCTCGTAGCCGTAGTCCTCAAGGAGGTTCCGGATTCTCTTCCTGACCGGCTCCGCCCCCAGCTTGGAGTGGTATATCACCCCCATACTCGAGGCTATCATATCCAGTATGTGCTCGTCGCCCCTCTCAGCGTGTATGTGAGGGTTCCTAGTCTCTATCTGGTATATCGTAACACCCGCCGGGGTGAAGGGGCATGCCTCCTCCTCGAGCCAGCATCTCTCGAAGAGCCATATGAGCTGGTAGGGCTCTATAGCGAAGCTCCCGGCCCACTCCATACCTAGGGCGAGTCCTATGCTCATGGCGTGCTCGCCGCTGTTGGCGGTCTTCACTATGTCCGTCTCTATCCTCCTGGCGACGGATAGCGCGTAGTTTAGCATTGAGTTCGTGTGCATGGAGACCCTCCCTCTTCTCCTGAAGTATATCTCACCGCTAACCTCTAGCTTGGCCTTGAAGGGCCACTTTATCCTAACCATTACCTCGCCCTCATCGGCTAGGCTGAAGCCCGTTATGTAGGCCCAGGCGTACTCAGCAACTGCTCCGGGGACGTAGTTGTCGCTATCGACGAATGCAACATACTTGCCTCCTAATGCTGCAGCCGCTATAACCCCGAGGATCATGCCCTCCCCCTTACCCCTCCTCACCATACCCTCATCGTCGAGGAGTGGCTCGAGCTTCGTGCCAGAGAGCACCGTGCCCCAGGCCTTGTCCCTCTGGTTTATGACGACTATCTTCCTATCAGCCGTCCTCGAGAGCAGCTTCGCGAGGCTGACCTCGTCGGAGTAGCGGTCCACGGGGCTCCTACTCGAGGCCGAGACTATCACCACCCAGCTCCCCTGGGGGATCCCGGAGATCACCCCCTCAAGCGTGAAGAGATCCTCATCCTTAACCGGTACCACGAACACGGTCTCCCTAGCCAGCCTCTCAGCCCTCTCCAAGCCAGCGTAGTAGAGGGTTCCATCCCCACCCTCGAACCCCAGACCGTTAAGGCTAACAACCCTCACGACATCGTATAGCCTGACTGCTCCATACCTCTCTATCCTCCTAGGATGCTCCACAAGCATAGCCTCCACCACACATATCGAAGCCCCGAGCCTCCCCGAAGAGGGGGGCCAGCGAGAGAAATTAAACCCCGCAGGAGCACCCCCTCAACAGCCGGGTGGGCCGGTAGCTCAGCCTGGAAGAGCGCCCGGCTTGCACCCGGGAGGCCCCGGGTTCAAATCCCGGCCGGTCCACCACATAGTCGCCCCCACCCACTCCTAGGGGTGCAATCCCCCAGTAATCAGCCGCCTCCCCCAGCGCTCAGGGGTCTCCTAGGCATCGGGCGCTCTCAACGATCGGGTTCCCCGGGCACTACTATGCTGGTTCTGGTTCTGCGGAGGCCTAGCCTCTTCAGCCTCCTATACTCCTCGAGGAGCCTCTCGAAGCCCCTACCCTTATAGAGTACTACCCCCTCCTCGATTGCGTCGACGATCGTGGGACTCCCCCTCCTAAGCATCTCTAGCGCCTCCCCGAGCGTGTAGGGGTGCGGCTCTATGGGCAGTCTCGTGTCGCCTATTGTTTCAAGTATGAGGGCTATCCTCTCGAGGTAGGGGACCTCGAACTCGGCTATTATCAGTAGATCGTAGTCGCTCCAGGGCCCCCAGTCGCCCCGGGCTCTAGAGCCGAAGAGCACAACTGCGACAGGGTTCAGGCTCCTCACGAGCCTCTCAACGACTGCTGCAAGCTCTCTACCCGCGCTCTCCGATCTCCCGCCTCGCATACTCGACCACCCCCTCGGCCGCCTCTAGGGCCCTACGTGCCGCGGCCTCATCGTAGGCCTCGTGAGGCGTCCCCGCGGGGTGGGCATTCGGGTACCTAGAGGGTATGTAGTGCCTATCCAACTCCCTAGCAAGGCTTAACAGGTGCTCGGAAGGCTCCAGGCCCCTCCTCTCGAAGTACCTCTCCAGGAGAATCCTCACGCTATGCCCCCAAGGGGCCCCGTTGGCGCTGTAGAGGAGTGCTTCAGCTGCCTTCTCCCCGGCCTGGTGGGCGTAGAATACTGCCGCGTTGTACCTGCGCTCCCTGTAGAGTATCCTCGCCGTCTCGAGGTCCCAGAGGGCCTCACTAAGCCATCGCCTCGCCTCCCCCCTCAAGGTATTCACCGCCTAAGAGGGGCCTCCCACGGTAGACGCCTGAGAGCACAGTCAGGCGCCTCCCTGGGGCAGAACGTTGGGTTCTAGCAGTAATAGCTTAAGGAGCCCCGGTAGCCCGTTAGTACGAGGGTGACAGGCTTGCCCGCTATAGTTAAGAGGAGGCCCGCGGTCGCCGGCTACTTCTACCCGGCAGACCCGGATGAGCTTAGGGAGATGATAGAGTGGGCGTTCAAGCACCCGCTGGGGCCCGGTGGGCTGCCTGGCGAGGTCGGGTCTCTGGGCAGGGCTAGCGTTGGCTTCGTGGCCCCCCACGCTGGCTACATGTACAGCGGCCCTGTAGCGGCTCACGCCTACTACAGGCTAGCGCTTGAGGGGCCCCCCGAGACCGTGGTCATCGCGGGCCCCAACCATACGGGGATGGGTAGCCTCGTGAGCGTGTACAAGGAGGGTGTCTGGGAGACCCCGCTGGGCGAGGTCGAGGTTGACTCCGAGTTCGTTAAGGCTATGGTGGCTAACAGCAGGTTCCTAGACCCCGACGAGAAGGCGCACATATACGAGCACAGCGTCGAGGTGCACGTGCCGTTCCTACAGTATCTATTCGGGGATAGGTTCAAGATAGTCCCTATAGTGGTTTGGCATCAGACCCCCGAGGTCGCCGAGGACATAGCCAGGGCTGTGGCCAAGGCCGCCGAGGAGCTGGGCAGGGACGTGGTATTCATTGCGAGCAGCGACTTCACCCACTACGAGAGCCACGAGAGCGCATCCAAGAAGGACTCGATAGCGATAGAGGCGATTAAGAGGCTGGACCCCGAGGGCCTCTTCGCCGTCATAGAGAAGTACAACATAAGCATGTGCGGCCCAGCGCCGGTCGCCGCTCTCCTATACCTAGGCAGGATCCGAGGCTCCACCCACGCCGAGCTACTGAAGTACGCCACCAGCGGGGATGTAACAGGCGATAAGTCCTCAGTGGTCGGCTACGCAGCGATAAGAGTACCCCTACCCGGCAAGTAGGGCCCCAACCACCCCGGGGATACTCTAATTTGGATCGAGGGATCCCCCCGCCTTCGAGGTGCTGGCTAGCTTGAGGGTTGCGATGGTATCCACCTACCCCCCCATACACTGTGGGGTGGGTGAGTACACGAGGTTCCTGCTGACCGCCATGGCGGGCGTCCACCCTGCTGGGGAGTACTTCGTCCTTGCCGAGGAGGGTGTGGGTGGGGAGTATTTCGACTACGACGCTAGAGCTAGGGTGGTGCCCGCCTTTAGGAGGATGGAGCCGAGGAGCTATGATGGCATACTGGAGGCGCTAGAGTCAGTGGGGGGAGTCGATGTACTCCACGTCCAGCACGAGTACGGCATATACTCGGGTAACCCGAGGCTCCTCAAAGTCCTCGGGGAGGCCAGGGAATCAGGCCTCGCGAGGGCCGTGGTTGTTACCCTACACAGCGTCCACCACCCCCACTCGCCCGACGAGGGGAAGTGGGGGGCCCTAGCCTTCCAGAGGAGCCTGCCCGACTACGTTGACTCCCTGGTTGTCCACAGCGCCGTCCAGGAGTTCGAGCTGCAGAGTGAGGGTCTGCCCTTCCCAGTAATCCACCGAATACCGCACGGCACCTTCGTTAACCCACACGTGTCAGAGCCCCGCATCAGGCTAGCGGAGAGGCTAGGGGTAGACCCGGGGAGGCTCGAGGGCCCCGTGATCGCCCTGGCGGGCTTCCTCCACAAGAGGAAGGGCCTCGACACGCTGGTGGAGGCACTCGACTATATGAGGAGGAGGTTGACGCTCATAATTGGAGGGGAGATTAAGGAGGACGACGTCAGGGATTACATTAGAGAGGCTGGGGCTGGCAGGGTCGTACTACTAGACAGGTACCTCTCCGGCGACGAGATACTCTCCATAGCGGCCCTAGCAGACGCTATAGTGATGCCCTACAAGGACATAAGGGGCCTCTACGCCGTGAGCGGGATCCTACATCTAAGCATGGGGAGCCTCAAGCCCATAGTGGGTACGAGGATGCCCAAGCTCGTGGAGCTATACACGCTGGCACCCCAACTCACGGTGCCCCCGGACGATCCGAGGGCGCTCGCGGAGAGGCTTGAGTGGACGCTGGAAAACTACGATGTCGCAGTCGCGTATGCAAGCCAGCTATACTCCTACGCCGTAAGGACGAGCTGGCTGAGGATAGCTAGGAGGCACCTCTCACTCTACAGGGAGCTGCTTAGACGCGGAGGACCACGGGGCTCTTGAGGTCCTCCTCTTTAAGTCCCGGGCCACCCGAGCCGCTTGGGGGTATGGTTGAGGCTCTCGCTACAGGCGCCCGTGGTATTCTCTGGAGTGCCAGTGCCAGACGCCGAGAACCCCCTACTGGCGGCTCCCCAGGCTAGGCTGGTCGTCGAGGTAAGCC
>JALSQM010000156.1 GCA_026985385.1 Acidilobaceae archaeon
CGCCGCTGAGAGGGAGGTAGTACTAGGCTCCGGGCCCGGCGTCGAGGAGGCCGCCTCCTCCCTCGTGGCTGGGGGTATAACCTTCCTCGTAGCAGACGAGTCCTGGACGACCTCGCGGCCAGCACTCTGGGGGATCCTGGGCTCGCTGGGGGACCGCGATTTAGTGGCGTCGGCAACCATAGCCTTAATGGGCGCGCGGCGGAGGCTCGACCAATAACCGATAGCTAGCCGGGGACGCGCCTAGGCCTCGAAGAGGGGCTCCGCACCCCTCACCAGCACGCCTGCCAGCATGGTGGCCATCACGGCTGAGAGCATTATGGCCCCGGCTAGACTAGGCCCTATGATGCCCCTCCTCACCCCCACGAAGGCTATCAGCGTTGAGACCGTGAGCCTGGCCCCGAAGGAGGCGGCCACCCTCCAGGCCAGGCCCCCCCTGAGCTTTGAGAGGACGGCTACCGGGAGGGCCTTGGGCGGGTAGCTCACAGCGAGCAGTAGGAGGGCTAGCAGGGCTACAGCGCCGGGGCTGGCCATTGAAGCGGTGATCCCCGCGGCGACGAAGAAGAGCGGGGCTAGGAATCCAGTGATGAGGGCCTCTATCTTATCCCTAACGGGGGGCTCGTTGGCGAACTCCTGGAGGGCTAGGCCCAGGATGAAGCTCGCCAGGACCGCGTGGACACCCACCACCTCCGATGCTAGGGTAACCGCTAGTAGGAGTGCTATGATGATCCTGACCTCCCCCTCGTAGCCCAGCTCCGGGAGCCCCCTGAGGAGCCTACTCAGGAGTGGAGGCGCTATGGCCAGTGATGCAAGGTACACTAGCAGCCCCGTGGAGGTCCGCACGACCAGAGCGCTAAAGGCCAGTATACTCGCTATGTCAGCTATCATGGCCGAGGACAGCGCCAGCTGGCCTGCGGGGCTCTTAACCCCGACGAACCTCTTGATTATGGAGTAGACGACCGCCACGCTAGTCGTTGAGACAGCTACACCGGTAAGCGTAGCCTCTAGGGGGCCACTGCCTAGGACCATCATTACTGGCACCGTTAAGGCCATGGGGGCCGCGAAGGATGCCAGTCCTATGGCGGCGCTCCTAGCGAGGTTCTCCCTGATGAATGCCAAGTCTATCTCGAGGCCGACGAGGAACATTAGCGCGGAGCTACCCATGAGCGCCAGTGCATCGAGGGATCCCCCCGACTTGACGCCCAGCCATCCCGCTATCAGGCCGAAGAGCACCTCGAATGCGGGTGACGCTATGGAGAGCGCCTCAGCCAGGAGTAGGGAGGACACAATTATAATGGAGACAACAGCCAACACGTGGAGATCCCTCAGCTCACCCCTCTCAGGCCTCCACAGCGAGAGGAGTACCCATAGCGCCGAGGTGGCCGCGCCCGATAATAGTAGGTGAGCTCTAGCACCTGGAGCAGCCATCGATCGACCCAGGCACCCACTCCTAGGGGCCGACTCTTTAAGAGGGGAGCCCTAGAGGCTCTGGCGGCGTAATAATCCTCCCGCCCCCACCCGGGGGTGCTAGGTGCTAGGGCCAGTGACGGGCTACTCTCTCTCGGGGTTCCTAGCCGAGGTGGGGTTCACCGAGGTTGAGGGCGAGCTAGACCCGAGGTACGAGGCGGCCAGGCTGCTCTATGAGAGGCAGCGTTCCGGGATCCCCCTAAAGTTCAGGGTGAGGGGGAGGGTGCCCGAGTGCGCGGGCAATGTTGTCGCGAGTAGGGGGAACCTACTGCGCTCCATAGGGGCCTCCTCGGATGTCGAGGGATACATCAAGCTCTCGGAGGCGCTTAGGAGCCCCGCCCGCTCGAGCGTCGAGGGCACCCCCGGCGATGTGAGGAGGCTCGACGTGGGTCTCGACGCGCTCCCCGCACTCAACTTCTACGAGGGGGAGGGGGGGCCCTACATTACTAGCGGGGTCTTCGTGGCCTGCTTGGAGGGCGTCTGCAACGCCAGCGTGCACAGGCTAATGGTTCTAGGCGCCCGTGAGGCGGTTGCGAGGCTTGTACCCAGGCACCTCTACCACCTCTACAGGACCGCTAGGAGTAGGGGGGAGGAGCTGCCGGTCTCCATAGTAGTCGGGGTCCACCCAGCCGTGATCCTAGCCGCCGCCTCGAGCCCCCGGCTCGGAGTGTTCGAGCTGGATGTCGCCAAGACCCTGGCTCCAGGGCTCAGAGTCGTGGAGAGCCCCATTCACTCCCTACCGGTACCCTACCCCTTCAGCGTCCTCATAGAGGCCACCTTCACCGGCGAGGAGGCGCCGGAGGGCCCCTTCGTCGACGCCACTGGAACCCTCGACGAGAGGAGGCTTCAGCCGCTGCTTAGAGTGGATGGCATCTACACCGTCGAGGGGGAGCCCTTCCACGTCATTCTACCGGCTGGGCTTGAGCACGCTAACTTGATGGGGTTCCCCCGGGAGGCTCAGATATGGGAGTCAGTCTCCAGGGTGGTCCCTAGAGTCAAGGCCGTGAGGCTGACCCCCGCCAGCGGGGGGTGGCTCCACGCCGTTATCTCGATAGAGAAGCTCCACGATGGCGACGCTAAAAACGCTATAATGGCTGCATTCGCCGCCCACCTAAGCCTGAAGCACGTAGTCATAGTAGACCCCGATATAGACGTAGGCGATCCGGCACAGGTGGAGTGGGCCATAGCCACGAGGTTCCAGGCCCACAGGGATCTAGTGGTGATAACCAACGCCAGGGGCTCGAGCCTCGACCCGAGCGCCTCGGGGGGCACGACGAGTAAGGTGGGGGTAGACGCCACGGCCCCCCTAGAGGGTAGGGATAAGTTCCGGAGGGCGCGTATACCAGAAAGGTAGGGAGGTGCACCTCGGCTTGGAGCTAACGAGGGAGGAGGAGGAGATACTTAAAGGTAAGAGGGGGGAGGCGGCTGCTAAGGCTTTAGAGGTCATAGTTAAGGTCGGTGAGGCCCTCGGTGCTGATAGGCTCATACCCATAAGGCACGCCCACGTGAGCGGGGTGTCCTATGGCAACATAGGGGAGGCCGGCGTCAAGTTCATGGAGGACCTAGCCTCGAGGGGTGCCAGGTTCTCCGTGCCCACCACCGTGAATCCCATAGGCTACGACCCAGAGTACCCTCCTGAATTCAATGTGGACGAGCACTACATCAGAGGGCAGTCTAGGATCCTGAGGGCGCTCAAGGCTATGGGGGCCCAGCTCACCCTAACATGCGTGCCCTACGAGACGAGCGCCTTTAGAAGCGAGATCCTCCCGAGAGGGAGCCATGTTGCCTGGGGGGAGTCGAGCGCGGTCGTCTACGCCAACAGCTTCCTCGGGCTCAGGACCAACAGGGAGGGGGGCCCCCTGGCACTCCTCGCAGCGATAGCGGGGCGCACCTACTATTACGGCCTTCACACTGATGAGGGGAGGATCCCGCGGGTCGAGTATAGGGTCGAAGCGCAGCGTAGCCTCGACGAGGTGGAGGCCGCCATTCTGGGCGCCCTCATCGGGGAGCAGCACGAGGGCCCTGAACCCCCCGCCCTACACGCTAGGCTAGAGGGCCGGCTAGCCATGAGGGAGCTCTCAGCGTCCCTCGGGACAACCGGTCCCCACGGCATGGTTTACGTGCACGGCCTAACACCGGAGCCCCTGCCCCGGGGGTGGAGGCCCGAGGAGCGGGTCGAGATAGGCAGGGAGGAGCTGGAGTCTCGGCTCGCGAGGCTCTCACCCCCGGCGCCCGGGGATGTGGACGTCTACTTCACCGGGTGCCCCCACATGACATACGATGACCTGAGGAGGCTCGCCTCTCTCCTGAAGGACGTGGAGAGGGTTAGGGGCGAGTTCATAGTAGCCATCCCCAGGGAGGCCTACATTAGGGCTCTCGGCGACGGTACCGCCTCACTCCTCTACAGCCGCGGCGTCAAACTTGCGAGGTCCACCTGCCTCATCGTCAGCCCCTACAGGGTTAGGGGGCTTAGGGTGGTTACTAACTCCTATAAGGCATACTTCTACCTCAGCAGGAGGGGGGCCAAGGTATACCTGGCTAGGCTGGATGATATGGTCAAGATGGCGTCGGGGGCCTGGTAGGGGTGCGTGCCACGTATAAGGGGAGGGTTATAGTGGCGGGCGAGGCTAGCGGGGAGGCAGTCGTAGTGAATGAGATAAGCTTCTACGGCGAGGTAGACCCGGAGAGGGGCACCCTCATCGACGGCAGGAGCATCGCCGGGAAAGTGTTAGTGGCTAGGAGGAGTAGGGGGAGCACCGTGGGATCCTATGTGATACTAGCCCTCAAATACAATGGCGTGGAGCCGGCGGCGATACTTATGAAGAGGGCTGAACCCATAGTGGTGGCGGGCGCCGTCCTCAGCGGGATCCCCCTAGTTGACATGCTCCCAGACGAGTTCTTTAAGAAAGTCAGGGATGGGGTTCAGGTTGAGGTAAAGAGTGACGGCTCCGTTAGCGTTGAGGTGCGCTAGCATTGAATGTGGAGAAGGCATTCAAGGCCGTTAAAGCCGCGGTAATCGCGGTATCGGCCCTAGCCGCCGCGCTGAGCCTCGCAGCAACCGTCAGGGTCGACCACCGCTACGCCCTAGGTGTTCTGATATGGATCCTCATAGGCCTAGCCGCCTCGAAGGCGTAGCCGGTAGCCCTTATCCTGTAGGTGCCGCGGGCGTGGCGCTCCAGGAGTCCTAGCCTCTCCAGCTTGGAGGCCAGCCTACCAGCCGTCCGGGTGCTCGTGCCGAGGTGCTTGGCGAGTTGCTCCACCGTCACATAGCTCCTGTAGAGCCTGGCCAGAGTCTCAGCGAGCTTCTCCAACTCTATAGTGACTATAACCCTGCTGCCTCCACTCATCCCTCCAACCCACTTAATCGAGCAGCTTAAAGCCCCCTGAGTGGGGGGGTCACCCGGAAGCCGGGGGTGAACGCTGGAGTGGCGAGGGGCGGCCTCTATAGTAGGTATAAGAGGCTAGCAGAGGCTCTCGGCGTTAAAGTGCTTGACGTGTACAGGATCATGGAGAAGGGGAGGACTAAGGATATAGTGAGGCTACTCGACTACACTACTAATAAGGTAGTGCTAGTAGACCTCGGAGCCCCGAGGGAGTCACTGAGCTTTAGGGAGTACGTCAACAAGGTACTTGAGGGCCTTAAGGCCTCCGGCGTGGAGATCAGCGAGAGAATCGCAGCCCGCGTGCTAGAGGCGGCCGAGAAGCTGGACTCAGCCTCGCCGGGTAGGGGGGCTCCTACAGCGGACCTTCCCCATCAGTGAGAGGATCTCCCCCGCACGCGGCATGTTGCTACTACCCCTCCTAGACACCTTGGCGGCGCCAGCCGCCACACCCGCTACCAGGGCCTTCGATGGATCACCCGTCCATAGCAGCCAGGCGTTGAATGCTGCGTCGAACGCATCGCCGGCGCCGGTAACGTCAACGGGCTCTACGTGGGGCGGCTCCGCCTCCTCTATGATGCCCGCGGAATCGACTAGCACGGCGCCCCCGCCTCCGAGCTTGACTACAACTAGCCTTAACCTACCGCCCACCAGGGCTGTGGCCGCCCCTGGATCCGGGTCGCCGAGGAGGGCCCTCAACTCGCTACTGTTGATGAAGAGGTAGTCCACTCCCCTGAGGGCCTTGAGGACTCCCCCAGGGTCGCTGAAGACCTCTCCTCCCGGGTCGTATGTGCATAGCCTACCCCCTCCACAGCCCCCGGCGACGATTTTTGGGGCGACGCTTGCGAAGTGTATTACATCGCCCCTCTCAGGTATCATGGAGGGCCTTAGGCCCGCGTTAGCCCCCCTAGCGGTTATCATGCTCCTATAGGCCTCAGCCCCCCTCACTAGTAGCACGACCACGAAACCGGAGGGCTCGTCTACGACCTCGACGTGGCTCACATCCACGCCCTCGGACCTCAGCTTGTCGATGAGGCCGAGGGCAACCGCCTCCCGCCCCGTCCTCGCTACCAGTAGCGACCTCTGGCCGAGCCTGGCGGCTGCTATGGCGTAGTTAGACGCTGCACCCCCGAGGCCTACCCA